>JANNLP010000366.1:0-3383 GCA_031396905.1 Gemmataceae bacterium | reverse complement strand
GTCGAGCACGCTGGTGAAGTCCAAGACGGCGTCATCAAGTTGGCCCATGCGCAGCCGTGTACGGGCACGGAACAGGTAGTAGTTGACCGGCTTGTTGTTTAGTCGAATGGCTTCGGTGAAATCAGCAGCGGCAGCGCTGTCGTTGCCGGCGTTGTATTGAGCGGCACCCCGCTGAAAAAACAAAGCGGCGGTGGCAGGTCCAATGTCAATGAGTTGAGAAAGTGCGGCCGCCGCCCCTGTGAAGTCGCCACGGCGAAACAGGCTGATGGCCCGATCCTTTGCCGATTTAGCGGTCGTTGAAGGCGTGCTCAACTGGCCACCGGCTCTGCGTCGAGTTCCTTGAGCTTCGTGTAGAGTTGGCGTAAATTGATTGGCCGAACCAACACACCCAAGCCGCGATGATCCGGCAATTCCTTGGCCCAATCGACTTGTTCTTCGCTGAGCAACACAAGTGCGGCCAACGCCAGGCCATTATCATCAGACATGTGAATGATGCGCTTGAGTGCGGCCAGGCCGTCTTCGCCAGCAGTGCCCGCGTCAACAATGATGGCGTGGTATGGCTGATCGCGGTAGCGCTGCTCGGCGCGGGCCGGATCGTGCGAAATGAGCACGCGATAGTTCAGCGCCTTCAGCTTTTCGCGCAATGCGTCTTGCAGCTTTTCCACACCTTCGACGACGAATACGGTGCGGGGTCCCGTGGGGGCGATCACTTCGGTGGCGTGGCCTTCCATTTCATTTTGCAAACGGCGAACAGCTTCATGTAATTGCGCCGGAGTTTGGAAGCGGTCGTGCGGTTGAAACGCCATCATGCGTTCGAGTAATTTGAAGAACGATGCCGGCGCTTCCACTTCGCCCGGCGACAGCGATGGCATCATTTCGAAGCGGCCGCGGTGCATGCGGGCGTTTTTGTCCCGTGTCGGCGTCAGCGGTGCCCGACCCGTCAACATCTCGTAAAAGATGCAGCCGAGAAAGAAGATGTCGCTGCGCACGTCGCCGGCTTTCACGCCGGTGGCCTTTTCCAGACCAGCGTAGTCTATCGTGCGATCCACTTCAGGGTCGTTTTCGGCTGCTCCCCCGGCAATCTCGGCCAGTCCGAAGTCCACGAGCTTGGCAACGCCCTGGCTGGAGATCAGAATGTTGGTCGGCTTCATGTCGCGATGCGTCAGGCCGCGCGAGTGTGCACATGCCAGGCCGGCTGCGCACTCTTCGAGAATCTTGACCGCCTCCAGCGGCATCATCTTCGTGCGAATCTTGAGGATGTCGCGGAGGTTGCCGCCCTCGACGAACTCCATGACGATAAAATGCTGACCCGTGGGCTGATCTTTGCCTACGGCAAGAATGTTGACGATGTTGGCATGGTGCAGCGTCTGGCCAACTTTGCCTTCGCGGTGGAACAGATCCACCATGTGCTTGTCTTCGGTGAACTTGCGGCGCAGCACTTTCACTGCGACAATCGTGCCCGTGTTGGGATCATCGGCGCGGAAGACGCGGCCAAAGCTGCCCGCGGCAATGCGATACAGAATGCGGTAGCCGCCCAGGAAGAAGCCGTCGCGGTCGCCCTTGAGAAGTTTGTTGGATTGCCAGGGCGTGAGCAGGCCCTTGCGTTCGAGGATGCGACACAGGTTTTCGGGCGATTGCTGATCGGCTTCCAGTTCATCGACGCACTCGGCCAGCCGGATTTCATCCACGAGGCGCAGCCGCGTGATCAAGTTGGCGACTTTACTTGCATCCGATGCTAACATGGAACCCGCGCACCAGCCATTTTTTCTAACTTTCTCAGTATGACAGGTGGCCCCGTAGGCGTCCAGCGTTGCACTGCTCATTGCTGTCCCCCCATGCCCCTACATTCGGGAGTGCTGTCCCGGCATTATACCCTGTGTGGAACAGCCCCCTTTCTCATAATCGTTCGGCTTGACGAAAGATGGCCTAACATGCTATCGCCCGGCTGGTTGCGGAACCTGCGGAGATGCGACGATGACGATTATGCAACTGCGTTGCGTGGCAGCGGGTTTGGCTTGTGCCGGGCTGGCGGGTTGCGCCGGTTTCTGGGACGAAGTGACCAGCCGCGAGTTCAGCGTCAACGCCGTTTTCAATCCGCCGGACCCGCTGACGGTGATCAAGACCAGTACCGATGGCGATGCGCGAGCCAAAGCGTTTCAACGTTTGACGGAACCACGGCAACGTGACGGCGGCCAAGTCGAGCAAGATGAAGCCGTACAGATACTTACCCAGGCTGCAATCAGCGAGCCGCAGCCACTTTGCCGCATGGCAGCGATTCGCACGCTTGGGAAATACCAAGATCCGCGGGCGGTGCCGGCTCTCATTAGTGCGTTTGATGGCGCGAATGAGTTGTCGCCGGAGCTTGCATTCATGGTCCGAAGTCAGGCGTTGACGGCGCTGGGCGACACCAAACAGCCGGCTGCCGCTAGCTTTGTTGCCGAAGTGGCACGGCGACCGCTGAAAGCGGATGTGTCTGAGCGGGAACGCAGCCAGGGCCGTGATGTGCGTCTTGCAGCCGTGCGCTCACTAAAGAACTTCCCCGGGTCTGAAGCCGCGGTGGCAGCCGCCCAACAACTTGCAAACAACGAAAAAGACATCGCCGTCCGCGATCGGGCCAGGGAAACTGTTGTCGCCCTCACTGGGAAAGAGCCTGAGCCGGCAAGCTCGGTTCCAGCGACAGCGCCAGCCACCGGCATCGTGACAGTGGGACATCAACAGAAGTAACTAGTGCGCAGCGTGGTCGTCTTCCGACAGACCGGCATCGCGAATGGCATCGGCGATTTGCTCGATACTTGCGGACGCTGACATCGGCATCCCGAAAGCTACCCGCACCTCTTTGCCCGCGGAACGGACGTGAGCCGGCATGATGCGGGCATCCGGGCTTAGCGGTTTGATTAACGACAATCCTTCTTCGGTCAGCACCACCACACGGCCATGACCGAGTGCGGAATGGGCCCTTTGCGCATCACGTTTGGTGCGATCACCTTTCTGACCGTGCAACGGCCCAACGAGCGTACAAAGCCGATCGGTCGCTGAGCGCAGGTATCTGAACTCGTCGCGAGTGCGGCAATTTGTCGCCACGATAATCGCGCCGGATAGCGGCACACGGTGGGTGTTGATGCCGCGAGCCCGCGGGCCTCCCAACCGCCTCAGCGCCCAAATGGCCCGCGCGGGCAAGTCGGGCATGATCATGCAGAGCAACACCAGGATGAACAACGTAATCGCGGCGGCACCTTGAAAAAGGAAGCCAGGCAAATTCGAGTTGTCAAAGGGAATATCTTCCTTAGTGTCCTTTTCACGAAGGAAGTAGTGTGTTCGACCACGATAGTCGGCCGAACGTTGCACAACTTCCACTGGCTTGCTCGCATCAATTTCGGTAGGCA
>JANNLP010000173.1:0-2552 GCA_031396905.1 Gemmataceae bacterium | reverse complement strand
AACGGGTTTCGCGCCTGACTTAGCAATGAAATCTTTGAGGAACGCGGCATAGCCAGCATCGACGACGGCGACTTCCACACCGCACGCTTCACGAATCGCCGTGGCCGAGTCCTTGCCGGCAGCGAAGGCGCGTAACAGCTTCACGGCGACATCCGGCCCGTGTGTCTTCGTGAGATAATCGATTAACAATTGCGCCTGACAATAGGCGAGCGTGTTATCTTCCGGCAGCCGTGGGTGCGTGAACCCGGAGTCGAGCGTGGACAGTGTCAACAACTCATTGGCGGCCGCCCGGCTGGCGAGTATCCGCAACCACTCAGCCGGTCGGCCGGCGCTTTCATTGCCCACGGCCAAACCTTCCGTCAACCAATGCGGTGATAAGTAGTTGGACTGATCCAGATTGAAAATGTGCGTTAGTTCGTGCCGTAGCACCCGCGCCCAATTGAACGGCTTCTTTACACCCTGGGCTTTCGGTGCTGACATCGCCAGTACCCGGCCCGTGGTCGCGCCTACCGTGTGCAGGTCCGGCCCGGCAATAATTCGGCCACTAAACATCTCATGCGTCGAAAACGCCTCGACGATGAACGGACCACTCGGCCGATGGTCGTATTGCTTCGCCAGTCGTTCGTACTCGGTCTCCAAATAGTCGGCCATCAGCCGGCCAAGCGTCGCATCGGTTTTCGGATCGAAGCGAATGATGAAATGCTCGGTCTTGATCGTCTCGTACTTGCTCAGATGCCGCAGGACCTTGAGCGAGTTGCTGAGCCGCACGTGGAACGGATCGGCCTTGAACGCCTCGCCGAGCAGCTTGCGGGCTTCATCTTCATCGCCCATGCGCAGGGCAAGTAGTCCCAATTCCGCCTGAGCCGGCGTGACCTGCGCAGCGTACTCAAGCGCCTTCTGAAACGCGGTTCGCGCGGCCACGTAGTGTCGGCGGTCGTCGAGCCATTTACCGCGCTCGAATTCGAAGCGGGCAGGTTTGGGGTTGAGTTTGATCGCTGTTTCGGCCTGCTTGTTCGCCTCTGTTTTGTTGTTACGTACTTCGTGATAAGCGGAAAGGCGGCCTAATACTGCCTCGGTATGGTGAGGGGCACAAGCAGTCAAAGCCTGTTCGGTTGCCTGCATCCGGCCGGCACTCCAGGCGATGTCCGCCCGCAACAGCAAGGCATCGGCATGGCGTGGATTGATTTCCAAAGCACGATTGGCGAAGCCATCCGCCTCAGCAAACTCAAACAGTCTTAGAGCCAATTGCCCTTTTCCCACAAGTGCCTCGGCACAGCGCGGATTGATCGCCAGCGCCTTGTCGAATGCCGCCAGCGCTTCCGCCTTGTTGAATTTCTCCAATAGCAATTGCCCGGCCAAACATTCAGCCGGCCAGAAATTGGGATCGGACTTGAGCGTGTCACCGATGACTTCATTGAGAATGAACTTGAACTGATCCGGCAACTGATGCCAGCGGGCATTCTCGGCACCAGCTTGCGCCACGATGAACAACTCATCGGGATCTTTGATGTCCTTGCCCGCGCGATTGCGAGCCACATAGGTTCGCACAAACCAGCGAAACTCGGCATCGGCCACGTCGTACTGGCCTCGATCCCGCGCAATACACGACTTGAGCCAGCGGGCGGCAAAGTGATCTTCGTTAGACTTCAGCGCGACCGACACGTCATCGCCGGCCTTCTTGAGATCACCGGTGCGATAAAAAAGCTCCCCTCGTCGAGCATGAAGGTCGGCCGTCGCGCCGGCCTTTAGCGCTTCATCAATGACTTTGAGCGCTTCTTCGCTCTTGCCTTCACTTTCCAAGGTGCGGCTCAACCCAATTACTGCGGCGATGCGATGTTCGGCTGTTTTCTGCAACTCGACATACAACTCGCGCGCTTCGGCATGATTGCCTTTGAGCCAACGCAACCGTGCCTCGGCCAGCGTCGGCGGCTCGGCAGTTACGCTTGCACCAACCACCAACACAATAATGAGGCTAAACCCGCGCATTTGGTCCTTTGCTGTCAGCAACCCGACTCATGGCAGCCTACCGGGCGCGATCCGTGGTCGCAACCCCTTCACGTTCACCGTAAGTTGAACAGTTGGCGTAACTTCACTGAGGATGTGTGGTGGCGTTTCGGGTAACTAATCTTCGCATCAGCCTCGATGAACCGGACACGGCATTGCCAAGACACGTCGGCCGGGCCATCGGCGCGCCGGCCGATGCGTTCGCCATGCGCAACCTGCGCAAGAGTCTCGACACACGCAATAAGAACGACGTGCACTTAGTTTACTCCGTCGAGGTGCAACCAAATGACGCCACTATGCGGTTGCGCGGCCATCCACAGGGGCCGCGGGTCGAGCCATTCGACGATCCTCCATTTTCAATGCCGGATTCCGGTCAGAAACCACTGCGCGATCGACCGGTGATCGTGGGTTCCGGCCCGGCGGGTTTGGCGGCCGGGTACTTTCTGGCAGAAATGGGCTATCGCCCATTGGTGCTGGAGCGAGGCCGCGCTGTCGGCGACCGCATCCGCGATGTGAAGACCTTTGACGCCGGCGGCCGCTTTGAACCC
>JANNLP010000151.1:0-5758 GCA_031396905.1 Gemmataceae bacterium | reverse complement strand
TGGCCCGAGTCACAGCGAGTGAGTACGGTTTCCCCGCCCCCGGCTATGCGCAGGCATGCCAATTACTCAAGCTGTGACGAAGCGACAAGCGCACTCCTCTCTGCCCCCCATCGGGGGGCAGATCTAGCCCTTGCCTCGTTTCTCCGCACCTTAAATCGTCCCACCGAACCTCAGTCGGAACTGGATGAAGTCGCTGGCGGCGACCGCGCCGTCGCCGTTGAAGTCGTAGAGACTGCTGTTGCCGCCAAAGGCCACGCGGAACTGGATGAAATCGCTCGCGCTCACGGAGCCATCGCCGTCGGCGTCGCCGAAGTAGCGGAAGAGATTGTTGCCAGATCCCGGCGCACCGATCTGGATGTAGTCATCGCCGGCAATGCCATTGCCGTTGCCATCAAAGCCATCGCTGGCGAATTGCGCGGCATTGATCGTCAGCGTGTATCGGCCATCGGCCAGGCTGCCGAAGTCTACCGCATCGCCGGCAAGAAACGTCAGGGTCACCACTTTGCTCGCGCTGTCGACGGACGCACTGAGGTTGGGCAGCTTGCCATCGCTTTGCCGTTGGAGTTGAAACGCGGCGGCCGGCGTCGTGGTAAACGTCACCGGATGGTCGAATGTCACGGTCACCGAAGTGACGCGGGATCGTTGCACAGCGCCGCCGTTGACCGTGATCTGCGCTACATTGGCCGGTAGCAGAGTTTGTGCTTCATACGCTCCGATGTCCGTGTTGCCGAGACGCGGCAAACCGCGTTGGTCCGTGGTCGGCATGCCAACCGAGGTGCCCGCATTGATGGCCGGGCTGCCGGGCAACAGGGCGATTGTCTGCGTCGATCCGCCGTTGTTGGCCAGGGTGCTTAGGCCCGCGGCGGCGGCAGAGAGGTTCAGCACGTTGTTCGAGGAACCGGCGGCGAACAATCCGCCCACGTTGAGCCCGCTGGTCGCGGTGTTGCAGGCAACGATGGTGTTCACCGCGGTGACGCTGGCGGCGGTGCCGACCTGAATGCCGCCGCCGATGTTGGCGGCCGTGTTGGTGGACGTGTTGTACGCCGCCGTCACGTTCAGCATGGTGCCCGAGCCTTGGAAGAAAAAGATGCCGCCGCCGATGGATGCGGTGTTGCTGGCCAGGGTGCTGTTGGTGATCGTGGTGGTGCCGTGACTCATGATCGCGCCGCCGTCGTTGGCCGCGACATTGCCGCTGAAGATCGATCCGGTGATGACCACCGTGCCATCGGTCCGGAGCGCGCCGCCGTTCAGGCCCGCGGTGTTGTTGGTAAACGTCGAGTCCGTGATGTTGAAGCCATAGCCTATGACGGCACCCCCGAGGGACGACGCGTAATTGTTGGTGAAGGTGCATGCGGTGAGGTTGGCCGCGCCGGCCGTGGTGCCGTTGATGATCGCCCCGCCCCAGCCGGTGCCGAAGTTTGCGGCATTGTTGTCGAAGCTGCTGTTCGAGACGCTAAGCACGCCGACGCTGAAAATCGCCCCGCCGTAGTCGGACTTGTTGTTGGTGAAGCGGGAGTTGGACACGGTGACGGCGCCGCTGTTTTGCAGCGCACCGCCGTAGGTGCTGTTGCCGTTGGCGATGGTCATTCCAGTAATCGCACCTGAAACGCCGCTGTTGATCAGAAACGCCCGGCTGAGATTGTTGCCACTGACTGTCAGCAGGTTCACTCCCGGACCGGTGATCGTCGTCGCTCCGGTGGTGTCGGTGAACACTAGTTGTCCGCTGCTGAGCGCGATCGTCTTGGCACTCGCGAAGGTGGAATCGAACGTGACGATGTCGGCTCCGACGACGCGATTGCTCTCGGCGACGGCGTCACGCAGGGAGCCGACGCCGGAATCGTTCGTATTCGTCACGAGAGTGTTGAGTTCGAACGCGCCGATATCCTCGCCGCCGTTGTTGCGGTTGAAGCCGCGCTGATCGCTGGTGAGCGTGAGCAGGTTGCGACCGGCATTGCGGAGTGGGCTATTGGCGTCGAAGGCGACAGTCTGCGTCGAGCCGCCGTTTGCTGCGAGCGGGCGGAGTTGCAGGGTGGCGCCCACGGGAAGGTTGTTGCCTCCGGTGAGCGTGAAGCCGCTGCTTGAGCCGATGGCGGAGAAGTTCACGCTGACGAGGTTGGGGGATTGGATGTCGGTGCCGCCCTCGGCCGTGATGTTGCCGCTGACGATCGAGCTTTCGACGGTGAGGGAGCCGGTGCCTTCGAAGAGGCAAATGCCCCCGCCTCCGCCGCCGCCGAACGAGCCTGTGCCGCTGATGTTGTTGGTGATGGTGCTGTTGGAAACCTGGATACTGTTGTTGAGTCGTTGCAGGGCGATGCCGCCGCCTTTGCCGGTCGCGGAGTTGCCTGCGACGGTGGAGTTGGTGAAGCGCAGACCTGCCGCGCCAGCGTTACCGAGGACAAAGAGCCCGCCGCCGTCGACGCCGGCCTTGTTGTTGACGAGGGAAGTGGCGGTGAAATCCGCGCTGCTGCCGCTGGCAACGCTGTAGTTGAGGTACACGCCGCCGCCGAAGACCGAAGACGTGTTGCCGCTGACGGTGGATTGCGAGAGGTTGAGCGTTCCGCCATAAGTGATGGCGATGCCACCGCCATGAATGGTGGCGGTATTGCCGCTGATGATGGAGGCCGTGAAAGAAATCGATTCGTCCTGGGCGAACAGCGCGCCGCCGACGTCCGCTTTGCCTGCGGTCAGGGTCAGACCGCTGAAGCTGATCACCGCGCCGGCGGGCGCAGTGCTGGTGTTGAAAAGCCGCCGGGCGTTGCCGCCGTTCACCGTCGTCAGGAGCGCGCCCGGTCCGGTGATCGTGAGCGCTTCCGAGATGGCGATCTCCGCGGAGGTCAGCGTGATCGTGCGCGGTGTCGAGAAGAAAGCCGCGTCGAAGGTGACGGTGTTGGCCCCGGGCAGATTGTTCGCATTGATGATCGCCTGTCGCAGGCTGCCGTCGCCGGAGTCGTTGGTGTTGATGACGACGGTCGAGGGCACAGTTACGGCCCCCTCGACGGCGCCGATGTCGGCTTTGGCGCCGACGACGCGGGGGAAGCCGATCCCGCGTTGGTCGTACTGCTCGCTGAACGGGTTGGTGCCGTTGTTGAGTGCGGGGCTGCCAGCCAGGAAGCCGTAAGTGAGCGTCGGCCCGCCGTTGTTGTTGAGCGGCCCCAGTAGCGGGTTGACGCCGATGTTGGCATTGGTGAAGGTGTCGCCGGTGAAACTTATCGTGCCTGCTTTCGAGCCGATCAGGCTGGCAGTTGCGTTGACGCTGCCGTTGGCGCGCAAGTCCGGCCCGGTGGGGGCAACGTTGCCGAACACGATGGTACTCGCCAGTTGGATGGTGCCAAAGTAGTAGTTATCGATGCCGCCGCCGGAGTTGGCGCTGTTGCCGGTGATGGTGCTGTTTTGAACGTCGACAACGGCAGCATTGCCAAAGAAGCTGGCGATGCCGCCACCGATGGATGCGGAATTGCCGGTGAACGTGCTGTTGCGGATGAGGGCGCCCGATCCATTGTTGGAACGCACGAAGAGTCCGCCGCCGCGGTTGCCGCCGCCGGTGACGGAGTTGCCGCTGATGGTGCAACTGAGGACGGTGACTGCTCCGTCGCTGGCGTAAATGCCGCCGCCACCGAAGCCGGAGGAGCCCACCGCCTTGTTGTTGCTAACAGTGCTGTTCTGGAGTGTCAGCGAGCCCGCGCTCATCCAGATGGCGCCGCCGCTGACGTTGGCCGCGTTGTTGGTGAGGATGCAGCGGTCGAACAGCACGGCCTCATCGCCCATCTGCAGACCCGCGCCGAAGCTGGCCTTGCCATTGGCGATGGTCAGGCGGGTGAAATTGATCACTGCGGCGAACGGCGCATTGAACGTGTTGAAGACGCGGACGGCATTGTTGCCACTGATGGTCACGGGCGCCAACGCCGGGCCGAGGATGCTGACGGCGTCGGTGATGTCGAGTTGGCTGAGGAGCGTGATCGTGCCGGTGAGGTTCGGATCGAAAAGAATATTGTTCGCGCCAGGGACGGAGTTGGCCTTGGCGATCGCCGCCCGTAGCGAGCCGGGGCTGCCGTCGTCGAGCAGATTCGTCACGGTGCCGTCGCCGCCCGAAATGTTGACGACGACGATGGCTTTGTTGTTCGCCAGGTTGTTGCCGACGGGTAGGGTGAGCGAGGCGGGGTTCAGGGCGGCGTCGCGGAGCGTGCCTCCGCCGGGCAAGGTCAAAGCCGTCACGTTCAGGTCCGATGACGCCTGCCCAGCCGCCACGGTATACGTGCCGCTGAACGTCGTGCCCGTGAACGGCCCATAGACGTAGGCCACGCCGCCGCTATCGAGCGCGATGCTAAGCGTTCCGGTGAGGGTGACGCTCTCGTTGAAATTGACTTCGATGGTGATGGGCGCGCCGGCGGTGTAGCTGTTGTTGGGCGTGGGGCTGGTGATCAAGACGATCGTCGGGGCGGTCGTGTCGGGCACGTTCGTCAGTTCGACGCTGCCGATGTCGGTGCCACCGAGCAGGGGCCGCGCGATGCCGCGCTGGTCGGTGGTGAGGTTCGCGGGATTGCTGCCAGCGTTGACGAGCGGGCTGTCGCCGGCCGGCAGGTGCGTCTGGGTCGGTCCGCCGTTCTGGGCCAAAGCGCCGAGCTTGAGATTGGCGCCGAAGGGCAGGTTGCTCGCCCCTGTCAGCGTGAAGCCGGCTGCGGAGCCGATGGCTGATTTGTTGACAGTTACCATGGCAGTCGAAGAGATGTCCGGCCCGGTCGCGGCCGTGTTTCCGGAGACGATGGTACTTTCAATGTTGATATTTGGGATGCCATTTAAGGAGTCGAGGCCGCCGCCGCGAGTGCCGGCGGTGTTGCCGGTGATGGTGGTGTTGCGGATCGTGAGCGCGCCGATGAAGGTGTCCAGCGCGACGCCGCCACCGTTGGTCGCCGAGTTGCCGCTGAGCGTGCTGTTGAGGATGGTGAGCGAACTGCCCTGTCCGCTGAGATAAATCGCACCGCCCACTCCGGCCGTGTTGCCGACGAGCGAAGACGAGATTATTTCGGAGTTGCCCCCATTGACAAACCTGATGGCGCCGCCGACGCCGGCGCTATTGCTGGAGAGCGTAGATTGCGTCAGCGAGAGTTTGCCGTTCGCCCCGACGAAGATCGCTCCGCCGAGGGTGGCGAAGCTCTTGGTGATTGCGCAATTGTCTACAACGAGGATTTCATCGTCGGCGAAGATCGCGCCGCCGAGACCGGTGCTGGTGGGGCCGGCGACGTTGTATCCGGCGGTGAGCGTCAGGTCGCGTAGCGTGACGGTCTTGCCGCTCGGGACGGCCGTCGTATTGAAAATGCGGCTGAGCCCAAGGCCGCTGATCGTGATGAGACTGGCGCCGGTGCCCTGGATGGTCACGGCGTCGGTGAGAGCCAGTTCACCCAATTGCGGTAAGATGTTGATGGTTTGCGGCGTGGTGAACGTGCTGCCAAAATTAATGGTGTCGGTGCCTACGACACGGTTGCTTTCGGCAACGGCTGCCAGCAAGCTGCCTGCACCGCTGTAGTTGCTGTTGGTGACGGTGGTTTGCAATTCGAACGCGCCGATGTCGACGCCGTTGTTGTCGCGGGCAAAGCCGCGTTGATCGGTGGGAAAGAAGGGGTTGCCGAGTCCGGCACTCCGCAGCGGACTGTCGGAATCGAACGCGACCGTGAGGGTCGGCCCGCCATTGTTGGCGAGCGGACGGAGCTTGAGGTTCTGCCCGACGATGTTCTTGGAGCCTGAGAGAGTAAAGCCGGTGGTG
>JANNLP010000121.1:0-1588 GCA_031396905.1 Gemmataceae bacterium | reverse complement strand
CGGCGGGAATGCGGCTTATCTCGGGCATATCAAAGAGTCGGGCCACGGCTCGGTTCTCGAACATGCCGTATGGAATCTGCTCATCGTCGGCGTGTCACGCACGCTCACTCACGAACTCATTCGCCATCGGGCCGGCATGGGTTATTCGCAACTTTCACAGCGCTACGTCGATGAATCTGTGGCTGAGTATGTCGAACCGGACATCATCGCGGCCGATCCGGAAACCCATGCCGTCTGGCTGGAAGCAGTGGAACATGCGCATCAGTGTTACGTGAAGCTGGCCGACTTGCTGGCCAAGCGTATCGCGGCCGACCCGGCGACCAAGGAACTGGCCGTAACGGATCGCCGCAAGTCAGCCCGGCAGGCGGCCCGTAGCGTATTGCCAAACGCGACGGAGACGAAGATCTTTGTGACCGCCAACGCCCGGGCGCTGAGGAACTTCCTGGAGCAACGCGGCAGCCGCCATGCCGAACCGGAAATTCGCTTACTGGCCAATGAGGTTTGCCGCATTATGCAGCAGGAAGCGCCGAACCTGTTCAGTGATTATCGCCTGGAGCCACTGGCAGATGGAACATTCGAGGTGACGACGGAGTATCGTAAGGTGTAGGATCGGGCGTTGCTGGTGTGCTGCGTCGCGAATCACGAGGTTAGTCATGAAGAAGTACTTATTTTCGCTCACTTTGCTGTTTCTCGCTGTCCCAGTGTGGGCGGGGCCGGTCGAGACGATTCCGAATGTCTCGTACTATGACGGCGCGGATCGAGATGCGCATCGGCATCGGCTTGATATATTTTTGCCGCAGGGAGTGAGCCGCTTTCCCACGGTTGTGTTTGTGCACGGCGGCGCTTGGACAATGGGCAGCAAAGATGGCTTCCTGATGCTGCCGGGTCATCGCGCTGTCGATCATGGCAACTATTTTGCCGCCAAGGGCATCGCCGCGGTGCAGGTGAATTATCGCTTGTCACCCAAAGTGCTGCATCCGGAACACATCATCGACGTGGCTCGATCCATTGCCTGGGTGCGGCGCAATATCGCGAAATATGGCGGCGACGTGGACAACATTTTCATCATGGGCCACTCGGCCGGTGGGCATCTTGTGGCGCTGGCCGCCACTGATCCGCGCTACTTACGGGCAGAAGGTTTGACGCCGCAAATGATCCGCGGCGTGATCGGGGTTAGCGGGGTGTACGTGCTTGACCCGACGCTGGTGACAGCTGGCCCCGGTGCGGCTAGTATGCCGAAATCGCCACCGACGATGCTAAAATCTGTGTTTGGAAACGAAGCTCATCAACACATCAACGCTTCCCCGATCGCACATGTCGCACCGGGGCTGCCGCCATTCTTATTGGCTTATGCTAACCGCGATATTCCGACCCTGCCGGCACAAGCCGTGGCGTTCCAGGAAGCGTTGTCAAAGAAAGGCGTGCCGGCGAAAGCGCTATTGGTTACGCCGCGTGACCATCAGACAGTTCTCAAATCCATGTTGGAAGACGGCGACCCACTCGGCGACGCCGTGTTGAAGTTCATCCGCACGGGCAAGCTGGAATAGCCCATTTACCCATTCATCTCCATCGCTTCTTCCCATTGGGC
>JANNLP010000361.1:0-10545 GCA_031396905.1 Gemmataceae bacterium | reverse complement strand
CACCGTGTCGAGCGGCGCTTCCTTGCCTTCGAGCAATAGCGACGTGATGCGGTCCTGATCGTCATGGGAGGTGAGTGCATCAAACAGCAATTCGCGGTAATGGTGCACTTCGTCAATTAGATCTTCGGGCACCGGCTCGCGGCGAATCTTTCGGCCGAGATCATCGAAATACAGCGCGACGTTTTCCAGGACATCGACGACGCCCGCAAACGGCTTCTGACTGTCTTTAACCGACCCGGCACCGATCGGCACCACCAACGGCACGGGCTTACCTTCCAGCCGCTCGGCAATCTCTGCGATGGCGTTTGCGAAGTTGGCCCCGACCACGTCCATCTTGTTGATGAACGCCAGCCGCGGCACTTGGTATTTGTCGGCTTGCCGCCACACCGTTTCCGATTGGGCTTCGACGCCTTTCTGCGCATCAAAGACGACGACCGCGCCATCAAGAACTCGCAGGCTACGTTCAACCTCGGCGGTGAAGTCCACGTGGCCGGGCGTGTCGATCAGGTTCACGGTGCATTCGCGCCAGGTAAACGGGATGCATGCGCTGTAGATCGTGATGCCGCGCTGTTGCTCTTCGGGATCGTAATCGGTTTCGGTAGTGCCGGAATCGACTTCGCCGAGCTTGTGTTTGACACCAGCGTAAAAGAGAAGATGCTCGGTGGTCGTGGTTTTGCCAGCATCGATGTGCGCGATAATGCCGAGGTTGCGCAGGCGGCTCAGATCAAATGCAGCGACAGCTTTGGCCATGAAAGTTCGCGGGTCGTCGTAAATGCACAAGGGTCAGGAGTCCGGCACTACACCTGACACCTGACCCTCGAAGCCAAGAACCAATTCATCACCAGGCGAAGTGGGCGAACGCCTTGTTGGCGTCGGCCATCTTGATCGTCTGGTCGCGCTTCGACATGGCTTCGCCTTCCCGGCGGTAGGCAGCCATGAGTTCGTCGGCGAGGCACATGAACATCGGTTTGCCCGATTTGCTGCGCGCCGCACCAATGAGCCAACGGATTGATAAACTCTGCTGGCGGTTTCGGTTCACCTGCATCGGCACCTGATAGTTGGCACCGCCGACTCGGCGGGAACGAACTTCCACGCTCGGCTTGACGTTTTCCACCGCGCCGGTGAACACGTCGATTGGCGAGATGTCGGGCATGCGCTTCTTGATCTGTTCGAGCGCCCCGTAGAAGCACCGCGTCGCGGTTGCTTTTTTGCCGTCGTACATGAGGCAATTAACAAACTTGCTGGCGAGCAGCGAGTTGTACCGGGTATCCGGTTTCAGGGTCGTGTAACTGGCGGTGAGGTTCTTGGCCATGGCTGTGATTTAGTTCCAAATCGGTTCGGTAATGGGTCGGGGTCGGGCGACAACACTGTGAACAGCGCCTTCGGCGTCGAAGGCCACGTCGTTGGTTCGGACGCAATGCGGGCAGCAAATGGGGACTCGCGGGAAGCCTTCGAGCTCGTCCAGGTCGCCCTGGCAATGCAGCGTCGCGGATATGGAGCCGCTGCATAGACCGCAGTCGAACTCCACGACGAGCGTCAGTTGCATCGTCTGCATGGCGGTCTCCGCGGCTAACGAGAATTGTGGCATCACTTGCCGTCCATTTTCGCGCCATATTTGGAGCGAGCCTGCTTACGGTCGGAAACACCCTGCGAGTCGAGCACGCCGCGGACAATGTGATAGCGGACACCCGGCAAGTCGCGGACACGGCCACCACGCACGAGCACAATGGAGTGTTCCTGCAGATTGTGGCCTTCGCCCGGTATATATGCCGTGACTTCAATGCCATTGGATAGGCGGACGCGGGCCACTTTACGCAGCGCCGAGTTTGGTTTCTTGGGCGTCATGGTCTTGACCTGCAAGCACACGCCGCGCTTCTGCGGGCAACCCTGCATGGCGGGGTGCTTGGATCGAGATTTCTGGACTACCCGTGGCTTGCGCACGAGTTGATTGATCGTCGGCATCGAAACTCCACACAGTCGCTGAGACCCGCCGGTCAGCGGGATTGGGCTAGGATACAAACTCGGCGTCGCCCCACAAGGGGAAAATCGGCCTCAACTCCGCGATCCAGCCAGTACGGCCGTACCATCCATGTCGCCAATCAACTCCTCGTCGTCCGACAGCGGTTGAGCGTTGATCCGTACCTCGCCATCCTGGAACATGCGGAAGCCGGTGCCAGCTGGGATCAAGTGGCCGAGGATTACGTTTTCCTTCAACCCGACCAGTTCGTCGATCTTGCCGGCCAGGGCTGCCTCGGTGAGTACCTTGGTTGTTTCCTGGAAGCTCGCGGCGGAGATAAAGCTCTCCGACTGCACCGACGCTTTGGTGATACCCAGCAACACCGTCTGACAAGTGGCCGGTACCGGATGCGTCTGCGTCGGATGTTTGATACCCTCGGCATCGCAGCGGGCCCGCTCTTCTTCGTAAGCCTCACGGCTTACGATCTTGCCATCCGTGAAGTGCGATTGGCCCGGATTCTTGATTTTCACGCACTCGGCCATGAGCCGATCATTGACCTTCTGGAACTCGAACTTGTCCATGACCGATCCGGGCAGCAGGCCTGTGTCGCCCATGTCCTGCACGTGAATCTTGCGCAACATCTGCGAGACGATGATCTCGATGTGCTTATCGTCGATATCCACACGCTGGCTGCGGTATACGGCCTGCACTTCGCGGAGCAGGTACAGTTGCACCGCTTCGGTGCCTGAGATCCGCAGAATGTCGTGCGGCACCAATGGACCTGTCACGAGGGCGTCGCCCGCTTTGACATAGTCACCCGTGTGCACCCTCATGTGGGCGTTGTTCGGCACTTGATGCTCGATTTCCGTGCCGATCGGTTTTCCGGCGGCGTCTTCGGGTTGAACCCAAATCGTCCGTTTACCACGTTTGCGTTCGCCGAGACGGACGCGGCCTTCGACTTCGGCCATGACGGCTGGGTCGCGCGGCTTGCGCGCCTCGAAGATTTCGGTAACGCGTGGCAAACCGCCAGTGATATCCTGCGTACCTTTGGCTTCCCGCGGCGTCTTGGCGAGCAAGGTACCGGCCGTGATTAGATCGCCGTTACGCACTTCGAGATACGCCCGTTCCGGGATGTAGTATGCCGCCAGGCTTTGGCCGCGGTCGTCCTCGATAACGATCTGCGGGTGCAAGTCGCCCTTGTGTTCCTGAATCATCAACCGCGACATGCCCGTGTTGTCTTTTTCTTCCTTGAGGGTTTCGCCCTTGATGATGTCCACGAACTTGACCCGACCCGCGGATTCCGCGATGATCGGCGTCATGTGCGGATCCCACTTGGCAATCACCTGGCCGGGCTGCACGGCCTGACCATCATCGACCGTCAGGATCGAGCCGTTGGAAATTGGGTATGACTCCAGCGGCTGTTTGTTCGGACCAAGAATCAGCACTTCGCCGTTGCGGGTGAGAGCGACGCGCTCACCAATATTATTGATAACCGCGATGATGCGCTCGAACTTGACCGTACCGGCCTTCTTGGGCTTGAGTTCGCTTTCCTCAACTTCGCCCTTGGCCACGCCACCGATGTGGAAGGTACGCATGGTCAACTGCGTGCCCGGCTCGCCAATCGATTGAGCGGCAATGATGCCGACGGCCATACCGTCTTCGACCAGCGTGCCCGACGACATATCCATGCCGTAACAAGAGCGGCAAACGCCGAGTGTCGCCTGGCAGGTCATCGGACTGCGGACGATGATCTTGTCGATGCCGGCCCGCTCAATGCGGCGAGCCATGTCCGGCGTGATCATCGCGTTTTCGTCTACGATCAGTTTGCCGTCGAGATCGTAAACGGGGTTGCGTGCCACGCGGCCACGGATCGAATCGCTGATGGGCCGTTCGACTTCTTCACCCTTGTACAACACGCCCTTGGTGATGCCCTGCGTGGTGCCGCAATCGTGACACGTGACCACGACGTTTTGCGCCACGTCGGCAAGTTTACGGGTGAGATAGCCCGAGTCAGCCGTCTTGAGGGCCGTATCGGCCAGGCCTTTACGGGCACCGTGGGTGCTCGAGAAGTACTCCAACACCGACAGGCCTTCACGGAAGTTCGCCTTGATCGGCGTCTCAATAATCTGCCCGGACGGCTTGGCCATGAGGCCACGCATACCGGCCAGCTGCCGAATCTGCTCGACGCCGCCACGGGCACCCGAGTGTGCCATCAGGAAAATCGGATTCAAGTACGGCTTGCCACCGCGCTTGTCGTCCTTGAGCAACGTCATCATCTGTTTTGTGATGTCATCGCGGACACTGGTCCATTCGTCTAACACACGATTGTAACGTTCCTGGTTGGTGATGATGCCGCGTTCGTACTGCTTGAGCACCTTTTCGACGCGCTTCTCGGCGTCCTTAAGCATCGTTTCCTTGTTGGCGGGTGTACGCAAGTCGTCAGTGGCGAAGCTCAGACCCGACCGCGTCGACTCGCGGAAGCCGGTCTCTTTCATGCGATCCAGGAGATTGATCGTTTCGCGCCGGCCGAGTAACTGATAACAGTCGGCAATGATTCGACTCAAATGCTTGGACGAGAGCGGCAGATCGTAAAACGCCATTTTGGCATTCAAGATGTCGTTAAAGATCACACGGCCGACCGTCGTCTTCACCAAGCCATTTGGCTTGCGCGGCATCTCGTCGACGACTGTCTTTTCCTTCTCGGCTTTGATTTCCGTGATGAACTTCTTCTCAATCGGCAGGCGCACAAACACCGGCGCGTGGACGCCGAGCTTGCCCAGCGAAAAGGCCGTGAAAACCTCGGCCGGGTTGTGGAAGATCATGCTGTCGCCAGCCTCGACCTTGTCGCCCATCTCACCGCGTTGAGCGGTGAGATAGTAACAACCCATGACGATATCCTGGCTGGGCGTGATGATCGGATGGCCGTTGGCCGGGCTGAAGATGTTGTTGGTGGACATCATCAGCACGTTGGCTTCAACTTGCGCCTCGATGGACAAAGGCAAGTGGACGGCCATCTGGTCGCCGTCGAAGTCGGCATTGAAGCCCTTGCACACCAGCGGGTGAATGCGGATGGCGTTGCCTTCAATGAGTGTCGGCTCGAACGCCTGGATACCCATACGGTGCAAGGTCGGAGCGCGATTCAACAGGACGGGGTGGCTGCGTGTCACCTCTTCCAGAATGTCCCAGACCTGATCGTCCTTGCGTTCCAACATCTTCTTGGCCGACTTGATCGTGTCGGCATGGCCCAGTTCCTTGAGCCGGCGAATGATGAACGGCTGAAACAACTCAAGCGCGATCTTCTTGGGCAGGCCGCACTGGTGCAACTTCAATTCCGGACCGACAACGATGACCGACCGTGCGGAGTAATCCACGCGCTTACCGAGCAAGTTCTCGCGGAACCGGCCCTGCTTGCCCTTGATCATGTCGGTGAGCGATTTCAGCGGCCGATTGCTGCTTCCCAGCACGGGCCGCTTGCAGCGGTTGTTGTCGAACAGTGCATCGACCGACTGCTGCAACATTCGCTTTTCATTGCGAATAATGACTTCCGGCGCGTTGAGATCGACGAGTTTCTTGAGCCGGTTGTTGCGGTTGATAATGCGGCGATAAAGATCGTTCAAGTCGCTGGTAGCAAAGTTGCCGCTATCCAGCAACACGAGCGGCCGCAAGTCCGGCGGAATCACCGGGATGCACTCCAGCACCATCCACTCGCACTTGTTGCTGCTGTCGCGCAGGCTCTCGATGGTCTTGAGCCGCTTGACGTAATCTTTCAGCTTGGCTTTGCTGGGTTTTTCTTTGCTGCTCTCGGCATAAAGCTTATCGCGCAGCACGACCGACTCATCCACGAGGTTGAGTTTTTCGAGCAGCTTGCGAATGGCACCGGCTCCCATGTCGGCTTCGAACGCGTCGCCGTACTCGGTGCGGGCTTTGCGGAATTCGTCTTCAGTGAGCAGTTGCCGGGCCTTCAGCGGCGTTTGTCCTGGATCGACGACGACATAATCCTGGAAGTAAACGACCTTTTCCAGGCTCGTCGTCTTCATGTCCAGCAGGGTGCCGAGCCGGCTCGGCATCGCTTTGAAAAACCAGATGTGAACGACGGAGGCAGCCAGCTCGATGTGGCCCATGCGCTTGCGGCGGACGCGCGAATGCGTCACCTTGACGCCGCAACGGTCGCAAATCATGCCCTTGTACTTCATGCCGCGGTATTTGCCGCAGCCGCACTCCCAGTCCTTTTCCGGGCCGAAAATGCGCTCGCAGAACAGACCATCCTTTTCCGGACGGTACGTGCGGTAGTTGATCGTTTCCGGCTTCTTGACCTCGCCGAACGACCAATTGCGGATGTCACTCGGGCTGGCGAGGCTGATGCGGACCGCGCCGTAATCGTTGATGCGATCGTATCCAGCTTCACCGGCGGCGGCGGCATTGGCGGCGGAAGTACTCATGTGCTAGTCCTTTGTCCTTCATCCGGTGTCGCGTGAGCACCACCGGATTATTGCCTCTGTGTGTTCGACCCCGTCCGACTCAGGACATTTAGATTCGTTGTTTCTTTTCCAATTGCATGTTCAGGCCCAAGCCCCGAATTTCATGCGTCAACACGTCGAAACTCGCGGGCGTGCCGGCTTCGAGGGTGTTCTCGCCTTTGACCATGCTCTCGTAAATCTTCGTGCGTCCTTCGACGTCGTCCGACTTCACGGTGAGCAACTCCTGCAGCACGTAAGCGGCCCCGTAAGCCTCGAGTGCCCACACTTCCATTTCGCCGAAGCGTTGACCGCCGAAGCGGGCCTTGCCGCCGAGCGGCTGCTGTGTGATCAGCGAGTAAGGCCCGGTGGCCCGTGCGTGGACCTTGTCGTCCACCAAGTGATGCAGCTTGAGCATGTAAATGTAGCCGACCGTCACCATTTGCTCGAAGGCATCGCCGGTGCGGCCATCGAATAGAACGGACTTGCCGCTGGAGTGAATGCCGGCTTCCTTCATACAGTCGTGGATTTCCTCTTCGGTCGCGCCATCAAAGACTGGCGTGATGGCCTTGAAGTTCAGCTTCGAAGCGGCGTAACCCAAGTGGGTTTCCAGAATCTGGCCCACATTCATACGGCTGGGCACACCCAGTGGGTTCAGCAGGATGTCCACCGGCGTACCATCGGCGAGGAAAGGCATATCCTCGACGGGCAATACTTTGCTGATGACACCCTTGTTGCCGTGCCGGCCAGCCATTTTATCGCCGACAGAAATCACGCGCTTGGTCGCCACGTAAACCTTGACCATCTGCTGCACGCCCGATGGCAGTTCGTCGCCGCGCTTCAGCACGTTGAGCTTGCGCTCGCGCTCTTCGGCATAGAACGTGAGGCGGTCGTGATGCCGCACGAATAGTTCTTGCGACGCCTTGAGCCTCTCCGGGCTGCGGATGTCGATGCTGTCGAGTTTGAACGACAGGGCCTGCTCGGCAACGACTTTTTCGTCTTTGTCGGCACCCAGGTTCTTGCCCGTCACCGGGTCCTTGATTTCCTTCTTGTCCAGAACTTCGCACAACTCGGCGACCATCGCGCGGAACTGCTCGGTGATCTTCTTGTTGTAAAAGCTCTCGAAGTCCTTGTGTTGTTTGTCGATTTCCTTGCGTTCGTCTTCCGTCAAGCTCGAACGCCTGCTGAAGCGTTGCGTGTCGATGACCACGCCTTCGACGCCCGATGGCACTTCGAGGCTGTCGTTCTTCACGTCTTCGCCGGCTCGGCCGAAGATGGCGTGCAACAGTTTTTCTTCCGGCGTCAATTCGCTGCGCGACTTCGGTGACACTTTGCCGACGAGGATGTCGCCGGGGTTCACGAAGGTGCCGACGGCCACCACGCCGTGTTCGTCGAGGTTGTTCAGCGCCTTGGGCGACACATTGGGAATGTCGCGGGTGAACTCTTCCTTGCCGAGCTTTGTTTCGCGAATCTCGATCTCAAATTCTTCAATGTGCAGCGACGTATAGGTGTCGTTATGCACGAGCCGTTCAGAGATGATGATGGCATCTTCGAAGTTATAACCGTCCCACGACATGAACGCGACCAACACGTTTCGGCCCAAAGCCAATTCGCCGTCGCACGTCGCCGCACCGTCGGAGATGATCTGATTCTTCTTGACCTTCTGGCCCATCTTGACGATCGGCTTCTGGTTGAGGCAAGTGCGCTCATTCAAGCCGGTGAACTTGCGCAGGATGTATTCGCGCTCATCGACACGGATACGTTCGCCGTCCACATAGGTCACTGTGCCCGCTTTTTCGGCCCGCACGAGCATCCCGGAGTTAGCGGCGACGTCGCGCTCAAGTCCGGTGCCCACGAGCGGCGCTTCGGTCACCAACAGCGGCACGGCTTGCCGTTGCATATTCGAACCCATGAGCGCGCGATTGGCGTCGTCATGCTCAAGGAACGGAATCAGACCTGCCGACACGCCGACCATCTGCTTTGGCGACACGTCGATGTACTGAATTTTCTCGGCTGGCTCGTTGGTGAACTCGCCGGCAAAGCGCGTGTTGGCGCGATCGGCCACGACTTTGTCATGCTCGACATGCGTATCGGCTGGCGTGATGTGCAGTTCATTTTCGTCGTCCGCACGCAGCCAGTGAATGTCGTCCTTGCCGCCGCCGAGTTTCTTGTTGTGAACCTTGCGGTATGGCGTCACCAGGAAGCCGTAGTCGTCCACCTTGGCATATACGGAAAGGCTCGAAATTAATCCGATGTTCGTGCCTTCCGGCGTTTCAATGGGACAGATGCGGCCGTAATGCGAGATATGCACGTCGCGCACTTCGAAGCCGGCCCGCTTGCGGTTCAAGCCGCCTGGCCCGAGTGCCGACAGCCGGCGTTCGTGCGTCAGTTGCGAGAGCGGATTGGTCTGGTCTACGACCTGACTGAGTTCGCTACGACCGAAGAAGTACTCAATCGCCGCCGACACGCTCTTCGGGTTGATGAGTGACCGCGGCGTCATGTCCTGCTGGTCGCGAATGCTCATGCGCTCCTGCACTGTGCGACGCAGCTTCAGGAAGCCTTTGCGCAATTCGTCGGCGGCCAACTCATCAATCGTGCGCAGCCGGCGGTTGCCCAGGTGGTCGATATCATCCACTGGGCCTTTGGTCTCGCGCAAGCCGAGCAGGTGCTTGATGGCGGCGACGAAGTCGCCCGAGGTCAAACACATCTCGGTTTCCGGCGTCTTAAGATGGAACTTCCGATTGATGCGCATGCGGCCGACCTTGCCGAGGCGATACCGGTTGGCGTCCTGGAACTTCTCGCGGAACAATTCCTTGGCTTTCTCCAATTGCGGCGGGTTGCCCGGTCGAAGGCGCTGATAGATCTTGAGCAACGCCTCTTCGTGAGTCCGCGTGTTGTCTTCACCCAAGGACTGGATGATCAGCCGTTCTTTTGGCGATTTGAGGAACGTCACTTCGCCGACGTTGCCGGCCATGATCTTGTCGACGGCTTCCGGCGTAAAGTTCTGCCCGCTATCGAGGAACACTTCGCCGGTCTTGTCGTCGATGACATCGCCTACGGTGACGTTCGGCGCTTCGGGCGTGCCGACGACTTTGTCGCGGAAGCCGTGGCCGGTGGTCTTGAGTGTGTGAATGTCTTCGTCGTGGAAGGTGCGAAGAATCTGCTCGTCGGTGGAGTACTTGGGGTCCATCGCTCGCAGCAGGGTCATCGCCGAGAACTTGCCCGACTGGTCGATGCGGACGCCGAGTGTCTCTTTCTTGGTGACGTTGATCTCCACCCAACTGCCGCGCTCGGGAATTACCCGGCAGGAGTAGGACCGGCGATCCTGAGCTTCGCTATCAGTCACGAAGTCCACGCCGGGCGAACGGTGAAGCTGGCTCACCACGACGCGCTCGGCCCCATTGATGATGAACTCGCCGCCGCCGATCATGATCGGCATGTCGCCCAGATAGACTTCTTCCTCAACCGGTTGATCCTTGACCAGGCGCAGCCACACGCGGAACGGCCGACCGTAGGTCAGGCGCAATTGCCGGCACTCAGTCGGATCGTAACGCGGCTTGCCGAGTTCATAGCGCAGATACTCGACGCGCAATTTCTTGTCATAGCTTTCGATCGGGAAGATCTCTTGCATCACGCCTTCGAGACCAACATCCTTCTCGCGCTTATCGACCGCCAAATCGAGTTGCAAGAATCGATCGTATGATTTAGTCTGAACTTCGGTGAGGATCGGCACCTCGACGGCGTCGCCGGCCCGGCCAAAGTTGCGAACCTTCGTTGGCTTAATAGTGCGTTGTGCCAGAATACCCATGGCGCACGGCTCCCGATATGTGGTGACGTTGACGCGAACTCGCCCCATGCCCCTTGTGGCGCGGCCCGTCGGTCGTCGGTGATACAATCAGCAGACAGTCCTGGAGAATCGACTCGCTGCGGCATCCGTGCTGCTATGACCGGCGGCGATTGCGATCGCGCGGATTAGCGCGGTCGTGTTGCCGTCGTTCCTGAGAATCTGTCGTTGAAGCGCTAGGAGTCGGGTGGACATAGTACGCTCCAAGTTTACGCGGCTACCGGATCGGGCGTCCAGTGAACATTTGTACTATTTACAAATACAAATGCGAACGCGGCGGAAATCGGTCC
>JANNLP010000090.1:0-2050 GCA_031396905.1 Gemmataceae bacterium | reverse complement strand
CGTGGCCGGAGCAGATGAACCAAGTGCCGGTCGGCAATGGTCCGTGGTGGTTGTTGATGCCACCCTCGAAGGTGCCCACTGGTACGCAACTGTGGCCATATTGGGGACCGGCATGGAGTTGGTTGCCGCATGGCACGGTGCTTTCCGGCGTGGCCAATAGTGTAATTGGATTGTTAGTTGGTACGTGGCTGTTGCGCGCTGTGCGTTTTCTGGCATCGCGTGGCCTGCGGCGTGAAGCGCTTGGTCTCGGCGATGCCGACTTGATGATGCTCGTTGGTGCGTTCTTGGGCTGGCAAGCTGTTGTAGTCGGTTTTTTTGCCGGGGCGATTTGTGCCATTGGTATCGCCGTGATTTCCGTGCTGATCTTTCGCGACGACTCGTTGCCATTCGGCCCGGGCCTGGCCGCCGGGTCAATTCTGGTGGCTTGCACGTGGCATTGGCTTGGGCCGAATATCGCCGTGTTGTTGTTCAACGGTCAGATCATGCCGTGGCTGGTCGGCGGCGGAGGTGTGGTGCTGTTCGTGTTGTGTTGGCTGCTGGGCCGCATTCGCGGAGTGGTTGAACAATGAATCTGTTGCAGAAGGGTAAATCACGTCATTGACGCAATGGTGGGTCTCGAGTACTCGACCCACCCTACGCCTACGCCGACACCCCTCAATGCCGAGTCAAATGGCAGGTGATGTAGGGTGGGTCGAGTCTGCGAGACCCACCAATTGACTTGCCGTTGGCGTGAATCTGCGTCTTTCTGGTTCGGCACCGCTAGTCCCGTTGCTTTTCGTTGACGGAGCGGCACAATAGCCCACGGCACTCACATTCATCACGAGACCGACACCCGGGAGACCTGGTATGAGCAAACATGCGGTCGGAGTCATTCGCAACCTGGCAGTAGTGGGCCACGGTGCGGCGGGGAAAACCACGCTGGTGGATTCCCTGCTGTTCAAAGCGGGGGCGGTCCCGCGCCGTGGCAGCGTCGATGATGGCACCAGCGTATCGGACTTCGACGATGAGGAACACAAGCGACACTTCTCCATCGATTCCAGTTTTCTCAATTGCAACTACGAAGGCAACTACCTCGAAATCCTCGACGCGCCGGGCTATCCCGACTTCATCGGCGCGGCCCTCGGCGCACTCAATGCCGTGGAAACGGCAGTGATTGTGATCAACGCGGCCCATGGCGTGGAAGTGAACTCGCGGCGGATGTTCCGTGAGGCCGGGCAGCGTGGTCTGGCTCGTTTTCTCGTCGTGAACAAACTTGATTCGGATAACATCAAGTTCCAGGAAATGCTGGAAGCGATTAAGCAAACGTTCGGCAAGGTGGCCGTGCCGTTCAACGCCCCGATCGGCGTCGGACCGAAGTTCACCGGCGTGGTCAGCGTCCTCAGCGACAAGCCGGCGACAGACTGCCCCATCGATCTCGGCAAAGCACGTGGCGAGCTCATCGACGCGGTGGCCGAAAGTGACGACGCGCTGCTAGAGAAATACCTGGCCGATGGCGACCTGAGCAACGAAGAACTTCTCAGTGCGTTGCCAAAAGCCGTGGCCAATGGGTCGTGCATTCCGGTGCTATTCGCGGCGGGCAAGAAGGACATCGGCGTTAAGGAACTGCTGGATGCCATTGCCAAGTATGCGCCGGCACCGGATGCGATGAAGCACGTTGCTGTCACGCCGGACGGGGAGAAAGAGCTAGCCCCCGACGAAAACGCCGAGTTTGTCGGGCAAGTGTTCAAGACCGTCTTCGACAAATTCGTTGGCCACATGAGCTTCATCCGCATTTATTCGGGTAAGCTCAAGGACCACGCCACCATTTACAATCAACGAACGCACAAGTCGGCCCACCTCGGTGCGCTGTTGCGCATGCAGGGCAAGGACCACGCGACCGAAAACGAGGCTGGCCCCGGCGAAATCGTCGTCGTGACCAAGATTGAAGACCTGCATATCGGTGACACGCTTAGCAGTTCCTTAACGCCGATGTCCTTCTTGCCCGCCGCGAATAGCACCGGAATGCACGACCCATTGGCCACGGCTTTTGGCAACGCACTGAGAAGTTCTT
>JANNLP010000082.1:0-4489 GCA_031396905.1 Gemmataceae bacterium | reverse complement strand
GTGGGCGCGTGTGGCGCTTTGTATTGGCGTTGAACTCAGCTGAGTCAACCCATTTGTCGCTGATGGCGAGGGGGTGGGTGGTGAGTTCGTTTAAGCGACAGATACGCCGGATCGTGTTGTCCCGCGGCATCGCCTTTCAACGTCACAACTCATCCGTGAACCTCATTGACTCCGTGTTAGAAAACCAGCTCCGGCGTGGGTCTTCTAAGGTTGAATCAACTCGATTCACGGACCTACTGCAATTGACGCTTGCGACAGGCTGGATCCGAACCCGCCACTTGCGTCAATTCATCGGCTCCGGAGGCCGACATACACAAGTGTACACTATTACCTGGAAATAGCAAGCCTAGTAGCAAAAAAGAATCCCACAGGCTGCATCATGCCATTTTGCAAGTCGAGCGGTCATGACCTGGGCCCAAGGAAATGTCTCGGTGTGTGCCAGTTTCACCATGTTCCCGCAAAGCCGGGAAAACATGGTACCCAATAACAGCCCACTGAGGCCATGCCGCTCGCCGAAGGGATTCGTTCCAACTTGTCTGCCGCCAGCGGCTTCGTGTCCATTCCTAATCTTTTTCCTTGTCGCCCGACTTGGGTGCCAACTCCGGCACGAAGCTTACGGCGATCTGTTCGGCGAGTTTACCTGGTCGACCACCTGGTGAGATCGCCGACCTTGCTGGGGCGCAGTTCATGAAAACGATGACGGTCAACCGGTCGTCCGGGTAACGTGAAATCGCGGATGAAAAGCCTTGCCATGCGCCGCCATGCGAAATCCGACGGTGGCCGTTGTCCATTCCCAGGGACCAGCCGAAGCCGTAACCCTGATCTTTTCCATCGGGCGTTTTTACCGATGTCCACATTTGCTCATAGCCCGCTTTGGAAATCAACTTGCCGGCGGTGAGCGCGGCATCCCACTTGATCATGTCGTCCAGGGTCAGGTACAGGCTGCCGTCGGCCGTCGTGTTCAGGCCGGGTGCGACCCATTCCTGATTCTTCAATGCACCACGAACAAATCGATAACCGGCGGCACGATTGGGGATAATGTCCGCTTCGCTGATGATGCGGGCCGTTTCCATGCCCAGCGGCTTGAAGATCCGTTCCTTCATGAAGTCGCCGTAGAATTGACCCGCGACTTTTGACTCCAATATGCCCAGGACCGCATAGCCGGTATTGCAATAGCGCCACTTTTCGCCCGGTGGAGACAGCAGCTTAAACCCGTATGCCTTTCGGAGCAACTCGTCCTCGGTATAGTCGGTTCTCAGATTGAGCGAATTTGTATACTCCGAAATTCCGGAAGTGTGGCTGAGGAGATGCCGGACTTTGATTTCCTTCCAGGTCTCCGGCGTGTCCGGAAGATGCTTGGAAATGGGATCATCGAGATTGAGCTTGCCATCCTCGACCAGGATCATGGCAGCCATGGACGCGAACTGTTTCCCGACCGATCCCGATTGAAATATCGTCTGCCTGGTGGCGGGTGTCTGCAATTCGACGTTGGCCAGCCCATAAGCTTCCGCCTTGATCACGTTGCCATCTTTGACAACGGCGACGCCGATCGCCGGGACTTTTTGCGCCGCTAGTTCCTTCCTGACGAGTTCATCAACAGCGTCGGCGGGCGCGTTGGCGGCAAACGCCAAGACACAGAGGACAGCACAAGTACGTTGCATGACGTCCATCCTGTTTTCGTTCTTAGGCCGATCGCATCGAGAATATTCTTCTCTATATGATTTGCCGTAACACAGGTGGAGATCCGGCTACCTCAACCCGTTGTCCGAATCCTTCGGTCCGCTAGGATTTATTCTGACGTTTGACGGAGCACCGATGCAAGACCATGCTGAAAAACATGTCGATCAAAACCTTTGTCCTATTTGTGGCCTAAGGGGCGGTTTCGTTCCACCAAGTCGTACGGACGTAATCGGCGGACAAACTTATATGGTTTGCCCCATGCGATGTTCGAATCATCACGATTGGGAAATTGACTTTCCGCCGAGGCCGAAAGGCTAGGTTTGCTTGCGCCGTTGGCATTGTTGCGCGCTCCGGTCCAAGACAACCGTGGTCGTCCATGATCGATCGCGATTTCGCTTCCGTAAAGTCCGACTTGAGTTTCGAATGATGCAATTTTAATCAGCGGAAAAACAACCACATTATTCCTGCCAGAATTAATGATGCAACGATCGAAACAGCGATCGATCCTGCACAACCGAGCTTGTTTGAAAAAAAGACAAACATCAGAACCTCCGCCGAGATATTTGCAAAGCTGATACCAGCTCGATAATTGCCGCACTGTCTCAACTGTCGCTTTTTTTGAGCGACGTTTCTCCTCGCCGATCCATCGCCGGTTCCAACCCGGCCTGAGGTGCCCCTTTGATTTTCGAGGATGCGTGAAAGTTTGGCCCCGACGCTGTATCGGTAGGCCATTCTCGACGGAATCGCATTTTGAAACAAAAAAAGCGGCAAGGGTTTTCCCAAGCCGCTTCGTGACGTGTGCGCCTATTTTTTGGTGCGGTCGTTGCGTATCTGGCGGGAGCGGCTGTACGCGTCGGAGATGGCGGGACGGGCTTGGTCCCACGTCCGGCTCTTCGCTCCCGGCATCTTCTCGTACTCGCTTCGCAAGTCGGCCTCGACCTCGTCGAAGACCTTTCCCTGAAAGCGGGATTCTGCCTTGCCGCCGTATTGGTAGTCGGGCACGTAAGTGTCGAACGACTCGCCTTTCTTGACATAAGGACGGTTGGCGAAGTTATCGCGAAGCCAGGTGTCGTCCGTCGTCGGATCGATAAGCTCGCCAATTCCTTTACCTGCGTACCCACCCGCGACTGCTCCAGCGGCAGCTCCAATCACCGCACCAACCGGTCCCGCCGCGACACCGGCGGCAAAGCCGGTCGCAGCTCCGGCCAACGCCGCGCCCACGCCGGTCTCGACGGGATGCGAGCCGGGCGCACCAGTGATAGGATCGGGGTTGCGGTTGCCCTTCGGGGGGACGTCGACAGTCTTTTCTTTGTCTTTGTTGGCTGACACGAGTGTGCTCCTGATGGTATATGTTCGGGCTATGGCCAACCTGCATATTTGGTGCCGAATTGGGCTGACAAAAACGATACCGATTGGAAGCTAATACATTGACAGCACCGCCGCGACCGGCGACGCGTTCTTAATTTTCGTTGACGTTGTTTTCTTTGTACACCTACGAGACAGCTCACTAGCCCTGCAGAAAGTGCCCTGATGAACACAGAACCACTGGTCGAGGATATCCAGAATTACGCGATGAACATCGTGGATACGGTGCGCGAGCCGCTGTTGATCCTCGATACCACGTTACGTGTTCAATCCGCCAACCGCGCTTTCTACCAGACCTTTCACGTCTCGTCTGAAGAAACCGAAAACCGCCTCATTTACGAGTTGGGCAATGGCCAATGGGACATCCCCGACCTGCGGAGACTGCTCGAAGACATCGTTCCCAAAAGCTCTGTTTTCAACGACTTTGAGCTGGAGCACACCTTCCCGGTCATTGGCCGCCGGGTAATGCTGCTCAATGCCCGCAAGCTCCAGGCGGGACGCCATGGCGAGTTGCTGGTTCTGGCCATGGAAGATGTGACGGGGCGCAAGCGAGCCGAAGAAGCGTTGCTTGAAGCCGGTGCGTTGCAGAGCGCGATATTCAACAGCGCTAACTTCTCAAGCATCGCGACCGACGAGAAGGGCGTCATTCAAATCTTCAACGTGGGCGCCGAACGCATGCTGGGTTATGCGGCGGCCGACGTGATGAACAAGAATACGCCGGCGGATATTTCCGATCCGCAGGAAGTGATTACTCGTGCCAAGGCCTTGAGTGCCGAGTTGGGGACCACGATCACCCCGGGCTTCGAGGCCTTGGTTTTCAAGGCCTCGCGTGGCATCGAGGACATTTACGAATTGACCTATATCCGCAAGGATGGAAGTCGCTTTCCTGCCATCGTTTCGGTTACGGCGCTGCGCGACCCGCAAGGAAGGATCATCGGTTATTTGTTGATCGGCACGGATAATACCGCACGCAAGCAGGTGGAAGCCGAGCGCATGCTGCTCGACCAACGCGTGCGTGATCAGCAATTCTACACCCGCTCGCTCATTGAATCGAACATTGATGCGCTCATCACCACCGACCCGCGCGGCATCATTACCGACGTGAACAAGCAGATGGAGGCGCTCACCGGATGTACTCGCGATGAGTTGATCGGCGCGCCATTCAAGGACTACTTCACTGATCCGGATCGCGCGGAGGCCGGCATCAAGCGGGTTCTGGGCGAAGCCAAAGTCACCGACTACGAACTCACTGCGCGAGCCCGGGACGGCAAAGAAACCGTTGTGTCGTACAACGCCACGACGTTCCACGACCGCGATCGGAAACTGCAGGGCGTGTTCGCCGCCGCACGCGATGTCACCGAGCGTAAGCGTTATGAGCAATCACTGCAGCAAGCCAACCGCGCCAAGAGCGTCTTCCTGGCCAACATGTCGCACGAAATCCGCA
>JANNLP010000031.1:0-2769 GCA_031396905.1 Gemmataceae bacterium | reverse complement strand
CCTCGATGCACAGCGTACCGCCCCCGCACATCGGGTCGGCAAACGGCCGGTCGCCACGCCAACCGGTGCGCAGGATCAACCCCGCCGCCAACGCTTCGTTGATGGGCGCGATGGTTTGAATGGGCCGATAGCCGCGTTTGTGCAGCGAGTCGCCGCTGCTGTCGAGGCTGAGCACGGCATGGTTCTTGTAGATGTGCAGATTGAGGCCGATCATCGGCCGCTCGGGGTCCACGCTGGGTCGCAACCCGCATTGCTCGCGGAACTGAACGCAGATGGCATCCTTGACCTTGCGGGCAGCATATTGGGAGTGCGTAATCTGCGAATCACGGACGTTGCAATCGACGGCCAGCGTGTGGTCGGGCGTCATATACTCCGCCCAGTTCACGCTTTGCACGGCTTCATAAAGGTCCTCCGGCGAACGCACCTCGGCATTCAGGAGCGGTTGCAATACACGGACCGCGGTGCGCAAGCTAAGATTGGCTCGATACAACAACGCTCGGTCGCCACGAAAGGCGACACCGCCGCGACCGGGTTCGATAACGGCAGCGCGAAGACCCGCGAGCTCCTCGACCATCAGCGGTTCGAGGCCACGAGCGCAAGTGGCAAAGTAGGAGTGCAACACGGCTTAGCCCAGGAGCGACGACGGGTATCTTAGGGAACCCTTCACGACCGCATGGAACACCTTCTTTTTCACCTGGTTATCGAAGCGATCCAGGCCATAGACCGTAAGATGCAGCGGCCCCTGCACAAGGCAGTGCCCGAGCTGGCGGATTTGCGCGCCAACCCTGCCGAGTTTTTGCGGCGAACGCCCGTAACATTCGGCCCACGCAAGCGACGTGTGCTTGCCACAGTCATTGGCTTTTTGATTGCCAGCGTCGTCGTTGCATTGTTGTTCTGGGCCTTCACCAAGATGCCCAAAGCCAAACAGGTCGATCCATGGCGCGTCGTGGGCGTGATCGTCAGCTTTGTCGTGGTCGGCTTTGTGTCGCGAGCCGTGGCATTGCGACTCTTGCACGGCGGATCGGTGACACTGCGTTTGCAAGGCGCGGAGTTCACGCAAGACGACACGTCGCTGTTTCTGCCGTGGGATCTGCTTCACACGGCCGGTGCATTGTTCGAGGCCGATCATAAGAGTGTCGTCCTGCCGATCAACCCGACCATTCCAGTGGCCCTAGGCAACGAAGAAGGCCGGGTGCAGGCGGTAATGCCCAACGAACTGGACACGCCATTCGCACAATTCGGTGATGGGCAAGTCGCGCTCAAGGACCTTTATGACGTGCGCTTATCTGAGTTGGGTGCGTTGCTGTTTGATCTGGGCCTGCGATTGGGCGTGCCGCGCAATGCGATGGAACAGGCTTGGGCCGAGGTGCCGCCGTTGGCCGTGCCCGATGAAAAAGGCTGGCTGCGCATTCACCTCACTCAGTTGCCGTTTCCGCCGTTGTGTGCGGGTTGCAGCGAATATACGCCGGAAACGATGAACATTAACATCGCGGTACAGAACCGGACCATGAGTCTGGCCCTCCCTTTTTGTCGAACGTGTGCCGCTGCGAAAAAGCGCAGTCGATTGATCGCGTTCACCATCGGTGCCGTGATCGGTTTAGTCGTGGGAATCCTGGTGCCGGTGGCAATTTTGCCATTTGCCCAACGCCGGCCGATGCTGGCGGTGATACTTGGCTTGGCCACGGCAGTTTGCGTGGGCGTCACGGCAATCTTGATCGCCGCCCTTGTGGTTCGCGATCGATCCATGCCGGTGCGCTGGAAGGAGTATCAACCCGATAAGGCGACGGTGAAGTTGAGATTTCGGAGGCCAGACAAGTCGGCCGGCCTGATGGAGGCCCTGGGAATACCCGTGGAGCATAGCCGCCCAGCCAGGCAACGCTAAAAACTAGGAGAACTAAACAGCCGTGGTGGCGGAATGGCAGACGCTGGGGACTTAAAATCCCCTGAGGGTAACCTCGTGCGGGTTCGAGTCCCGCTCACGGCAATCACGAAATCCTCACGCGGGCGGCCTCTTGTACTTGACCCCGCTCGCCATAATCTAATCTTCTACCGCTTTGGCCATAACGGCGGGCTAGGCCTCGGATGGCCGCTTTTTCAGGAATACTCAAGTATGTCAACGGTTAACGCAACTACGCCACCAGCCGGTGCGCTGCTTCAATCCTCGCCGAACGCGTCGCAATACAGTTACGACCAAGTTCTTTACCCTAACGACCCCTTTCCGCAGACGCACCCGGACCGGATCGCGACGATCGCGACGCTGTTCGGAATGAATGTGACTCCAGTCACGAATTGTCGCGTGCTGGAACTCGGCCACGGCCGCGGGGCCAACATCATCGGCATGGCCTCGTCCTTGCCGAATAGCTCATTTGTCGGCGTCGAATTGTCCAAGCGACAAAACGATGAGGCTTTACAACACGCCTATGCCGCTGGCTTGAAGAACGTAGAACTCAAGAACATGTCCATTGCCGATGTGGACGACTCGTTCGGCGAGTTCGACTATATCGTGGCCCACGGCGTGTTTTCCTGGGTGCCGCCGGAAATCCAACACAAGATTTTCGAGGTTTGCGGCAAACGCCTGGCGCCAAACGGCGTGGCGTATATCAGCTACAACACCTACCCCGGCTGGCACATGCGCGGCATGATCCGCGACATGATGAACATCCACGCCAGCCCGTTCAAGGATCCAATTCAGCGGATTCAACAGGCACGGGCCTTGCTGGACTTCCTTGCCAAGCAAAGCAAGCAGGAAACCACGCCATACGGCATGTT
>JANNLP010000014.1:0-3202 GCA_031396905.1 Gemmataceae bacterium | reverse complement strand
GGACTTGCCCCGGCCGTCGTCGCGGGTCAGCCGCAGCAATGTCTCCTCGGCAAGTTTGTTCTCGTCGTCGTCACCACTCCAGAAGGCGAGAGCCAGCGCCGCCTGTTTTCGAATAAACGGGTCATCGTTACGGGCGCATTTCGCCAGCACCCCAACGACGCCACTGGTGGTCTTGCCTGCGAGGATATCGATTCCGGCACGGGACCAAAGTGAAAAATCATCGGTCATGGCAAGTCGGCGCGATTCAGCGCGTGCTTCTGCTTTGGCCGCTTCACCACCATAGCTTCCCGTGCCCACTTCTGGCCCCGCAGCCCGTTTCTCCAATTCCGCGTTTACTTCGCCTTTCCGTGCAGCTGGCATTTTGTCCCAGCGTGATCGTCCGCCGCCGAGCGTCGCGAGCGCCCACACGGCTTGGCGTCGCAATAGTGCGTCCGTCTTTTCATCGCTGCTGATTGTGTTGGTGGCCATCTCCACTAGCACCGGTGCGCCGACGGGCAATGCGAGGTTGCCGACACATGCAGTCATGTACTGCACCTCGTTGCGCAAGTGTAGAAACGCCTCGCGTTCACGACTGTTTTCGCTCTTTGCGGGCTTGGTTGCCTTCTTGAGATCACTGGTCGACTGTTGCAAAAACTGCGTCAAAGTCAGGCCAAACCGCACGTCGGCGGCTAGGGTATCATCTCGCAAAAGGACTTGAGCAAGATCACTGGCCGCCCGCCAACGCACTTCGGGGTTGGCGCTTTTGAGACCGTCGAGGAAACTATCAGGAGTGCGATGGCCGCCCGCCAGCCACGTGAAACCGAAGATGATGGTAATCGCGCCGGCCACGATGAGGCCGGGCACCACGAAGAGTTGAGCGATCATCCGGCCGGATGGGGGCACGACCGGCGGCAAGCCGGCATTGTTGAGCGAAAGATCTGGTGACTCGGTCACGTATGCCATCCTGGTTGGAGCATCCTCAGTTTAGACTCGCACGGAAGTCGGTCAAGCCGGACGATTGAAAGCGAGAGCGGTATGGCCCTCACATTGGAACAATATGCCACCTGGCTGGATAGTCGCAGCCTGCCCTGGCCCGCGCCGCCGCCGATCGAAGCGCCGCGTGCCAAGCCACATCTCGAACGGCTGCCCAAAGTGCGTGCCGTGTTATGGAACATTTACGGGACGCTGCTCGCCATCCCGCCGCACGGCGAGTTGTTGTTTCAGCATCCGCAAGATTTCGTACAGGAGATGGCTCTCGAAAAGACGATTTCCGAGTTCAAGATGTGGGGCTCGATGACGCGCAAGCCGGGTCAGCCGCACAACTACATGAACAAAATCTATCAGGAACTATTGGACTTGCAGCGTCTCGCCCCGGCCGTCCCAGGCGAACATCATCCCGAAATGCTGGCCGACCGTATCTGGGACGGTATCGTCAAACGCCTCATGCAAAAGGACTACCATTTCGACACCAGCTTCTACGGCGCGCTGAATCAATTTGCGCAAAAAATTGCGTTCTTTTATCATTGGAGCCTGCAGGCGACCAGCTGCTATCACAATGCCGACGTGGCTCTCCTGAACCTCTCGTCCCGCGGCATCATACAAGGATTGCTCGCCGATGCGCAATGTTTCACATGTACGCAATTGCAACGCGGCCTGAACACTTTGGGTTGCACGGCCAGCCTGGATATGATGGTGCCGGCGTCGTATCGCTTCCTGTCGTACGAAGTCCATGGTAAGAAACCGTCGCATCGCCTGCTCCATCGTGCTACGGAAAAGCTGGCCGAGCGGAGTATTCAACCGAACGAGATTCTGCATGTCGGCTCGAACGTGGATCGCGACATCGCCCCGGCCAAGAAACTCGGAATGCGCACGGCATTGTTTGCAGGCGACAAGGCCTCGTTGGTGGCCACGCCGGCACATTTCAAGAACCCGGCCACAAAGCCGGACCTGATGCTCACCGATCTCGCGCAAATCGAAGAGGTCGTCGGCTAAGCCGTTTCGCCATATCACTACTCACGGAACTCCGCGACTCGACCAAAGGCCAACATCCTTGCCGCCAACAGCCATCGTCGAACCATCATCGCTTGATCTCAGCCGGCCCATTGCCGACCGGGAGGCCATCCGCGCCGTCAACCCGCAGCGCTTTGAATTGGAACAACTCGACGCGATCGTGCTGATCGATCCCGAACGCAAACTTGGTGTTGGTTATAAGGACGTTCATGCCGATGAGTTCTGGGCACGCGGCCACTTTCCCGGTAAGCCGCTGCTCCCCGGCGTCATCATGTGCGAGGCGGCGGCTCAGCTTTGTTCGTACTACGCGATGGATCAGGGGTTGATCGCGGAGGGCCAGATCATGGGCTTCGGCGGCATGGATAACGTGCGCTTTCGCGCCGCCGTCAGGCCTGGCGACCGCCTCGTGCTGGTGAGTCGCGGCGAACGGCTGCACCGCCGGCAGTCACAATTCACCGTGCAGGGCTTCGTCGGCGAGACAATGGTCTTTCATGCCGACATCATCGGCGTGCCCCTGCCTGCCGGGGCGGTCTAAGCTCGTGCGCAGCAAAAAGCGAATGCCGCTCGAAGAACTTCAGCCATACCTATTGCCCGCGCCGCGCCCCGATTTAGCCAATCAACTCGCGTATCTAAACTGGCAAGTGATCTTTGGCAATGAACACCCAATCGAAATTGAAGTAGGCTTCGGCAAAGGTGGCTGGCTCGTCGCCGCGGCCGAACAGCGCGGCGATGTGAACTTCCTCGGCATTGAAGTCATGCGCGGCCTGCAGCTTTACGCCGCGACACGTCTTGCCACCCGTGGCCTGACCAACGCCCGCGTCGCCTGCACCGACGCGAAATGGCTGCTCGCCAATTGCGTCGCCACGCACAGCGTCGCCGCCGTCCATGTCTACTTCCCGGACCCGTGGTGGAAGGCTCGGCACAAGAAGCGCCGAGTGTTCACCGATGAATTCGCCGCCTCAGTGGAACGCGTGTTGATTCCCAATGGCAAATTGTACATCGCCACCGATGTGGAAGAGTACTTCGGCGTGATGACGGATTTGGTGGCCGCTCGCCCGGCTTTCCACGAAATCAGCCGCTGCATTGACAATGAAATGAACGATGCGCCGATGACAAACTTCGAGCGCAAAGCTATCGAAAAAGGCGGCAGCGTCTGGCGGGCAGAGTATGAGCGAGTTAGTAGTTCGGTGGGTCTCGAGTACTCGACCCACCC
>JANNLP010000825.1:0-4192 GCA_031396905.1 Gemmataceae bacterium | reverse complement strand
GCGCCGACGCGGCCGCGGCCACGCACGTCGCCAAGTCGGTGTCCTCGGAAAGCTACCTGCGCGCGTGCGACTTCGCGCATGAAGTGCACGCCGGGATCGGCGTCGTGCGTGAATACGGGCTGACGCTGCACACCAAGATGTCGCGCTCGCTGTATCACTGCCTGGGCGCGCCGAGCTTCCATCGCAAACGCCTCGAGAGCGTGCTCGACCTGGTGCCCGCCTGAGGCTTGCTCAAATCGAAATCCGCCCGGGAGGGGCCGCTTCCGGCGTGCTGCTTGCTTGGCTCCGAGCGTGACTCAGGCGAATCCATGATCGACGCTTCACTGGTGCGCGGCCGGGCGCATGCGCCTCGCGGTTAAGTTCTTTCTCGCGTATTCGCTGGTGATTCTGGTGCTCGCCGGTATGACAACGGGCATTCCGGCATCGGCGCGATCGACCGTGCCATCGACGTTGCCGGAGATTGGCGAAATCGATTTGATGCGCCACTTCGTGAATTTGTCGGCGCGCAACATGTCCATCGACACGACCTTCTACCCGTTGGGATCGTGCACGATGAAGTACAACCCGAAGCGGCACGAGCGGCTGGCGGCGCTGCCGGGTTTGGCGGCCGTGCATCCTCTGCAGGAAGACGCGACTTGTCAGGGCATGTTGCAAATCTTGTTCGAGATGCAACAGTATCTGTGCGAGGTATCCGGATTGGATGCCTGTTCGCTCCAGCCGGCGGCCGGGGCGCAGGGCGAGTTGACGGCACTTTATGTGGCGGCCGCCTATTTCCGTCACAAGGGTGAATCACACCGCAAGCGGGTGTTGATCCCGGATAGCGCCCACGGCACCAACCCGGCGAGCGCGGTCCTGGCTGGCTTTGAGTCGATCAAAGTCGGCAGCGGGCCGGACGGCCTCGTGGACATGGACGACCTGAAGTCCAAGTTGGATGACAATGTCGCGGTGTTCATGATCACCAATCCGAACACCATCGGGCTGTTCGAGAAACGCATCACCGAAATCGCCAAGCTGATGCACGACCGCGGCGGCCTCGTTTATCTTGACGGGGCCAATATGAATCCGATTCTTGGCCTGACCAGGCCCGGCGACTTCGGCGCGGACATGCAGCATTACAACGTGCACAAGACATTCACCGGTCCGCACGGCGGCGGCGGCCCCGGCTCGGGTCCAATCACTGTCCGCGATTTCCTTGCGCCGTTTTTGCCGGCACCACTGGTGGTGAAGGATGGCGATCAATATCGGCTGGACCGGGATCGGCCGCTATCCATTGGACGCGTGCGCAGCTTCTTCGGCACGCTGGGCATTATCCTGCGTGGCTACTTTTACATTCGCACGCTCGGCCCGGATGGCTTGCGCGAGGTCAGCGAAGTCGCCGTGTTGAACGCCAACTATTTGCTATCGAAGATCAAACACTTGTACGAAGTGCCGCACGGCGACCGCTGCATGCATGAGTTCGTTGCCAGCGCCAAGACGTTGCGGCGGGAAAAGAAGATCAGCGCGATGGAAGTAGCCAAGCGACTGCTCGACTACGGCTATCATGCGCCGACGGTTTATTTTCCGCTCGTGGTTCCCGAAGCGCTGATGATGGAACCGACGGAAACGGAGAGTAAAGAAACGCTCGATAAGTTTGCCGAGGCTTTGATTGCCATTGCCGGCGAGGATGCGGAGTTTTTGAAACAGGCTCCGCATTCATGGCCCATCAGCCGACCTGATGATTTCAAGGCGGCGAAGGAGCCAATTCTGCGCTGGCAAAAAGCAAACGGGACGGCTTAAGCCGTCCCCCACTGAGCCAGATCTTTTTAGTTTTTACGACTTGCGGCGGCGCGATACGAATCCGGCGATGCCGGCGGCGGACAGACCCATCAATAACGTAGCCGGCTCCGGCGTGTTGCTGACAGTCGGCTGCGTGGTTTCAACAGGCGGATTGCCACCAGTTGGCGGCACGTCGATCGGCGGTTGGACGACTGGCGGCTCAACCACAGGGTCGACGGCAGGCGGTACAACGACCGGCGGCACGACGACTGGAATCGGCGGCAGCGTATCGAAGTATGCCTGGGCACCTGGTGCAAACGCGAGTGTCACCAAAGCAACGGCAGCAATTATTCGCAGCGTGGAACGTTGAGTCTTATTCATTTTCATCTCCTCCCGGGTGCCAATGTCGAGATTGAAGCGTCTGTTATCGACGCATCATTCAAGATTCAGCGCTCGGCTTGTTGCGTGCGGGGGTCATGGCATAACCCGTACACCCTGTCAATAAGTAATCGGCGTTACCCATTACCGAGTTGAAACAACCCGTTCTACCGGCACGATCAGACCGCGACTTGTTCAACGTATGCCGGGGAAACGGGTTGCGCCGGTGGAACACCGGCTGGTTTCACCGATTCCGCAGATTGCCACGTTACCCATCCTGCCCCGAATAGCCGAAACACCCGAAGTTGTCGGCGCAATGGATTGCGCCGGCACCACACGATCCCAGGAAGGGACACCAACATGAAGCGTTCATGGGTCTGCGGCTGTGCGATTGCCATCGGCTTGGCTGGAGTGTCCCGCGCAGGTGAGGTCGAGTGGCGAGCAGTAGGCACAAAGAAGCCGCCGTCGATACTTCCCGTGGCCGCTCAGGTGCCGTCGAACGCGATGCCCATGCCCGTGTTCATGGATGCCGGTGAAGCCAAGCCCGATGTCGCCCCGACACTCATGCCCGCCGCTCCCGATGGCCCCGCTGAGACCATCGCCGTACCGAAGCCCGCGTCGGTTGACAGTCCGATTGTCAGCAACCCGTTTCCATGCTGCGAAACGGGTGTGCCAGTCGAGGCGTGCCCAATTCCTTACATTGCCGGCACGGTTAATTGCGAATCGACGGACCCTTGCGACTGCAAAACCAATTGGCGAAATTGGTGCAGAGGCCCACGTGTTTCCCAAGTGTGGGTTCGCGGTGAGTTCCTGGCGTGGTGGGTGAAGTCGGCCAGCGTGCCGGCGTTGTTGACCACGTCATCAACGCCATTGCCCGCGGGCGATAACAACATCGGTGCCCTCGGCCGCAACGACACGGTCGTGCTGCTCGGCGGCAAACAACTGGACGAACAATTCCGGCCGGGTGCGCGGTTCTCCATCGGTGGTTCGTTCGATGAGTGTGGCATGCGCGGCTTTGATGCCTCGGTGTTCTTTACTAGCCGCCGCAATGACAGCTTCACGGCAACCGATGCCCAGTTCCCGCAGCTTTTCCGGCCATTCCTCGCCGCCAACGCCGGGATTCCGGGCATCGGCAATCAACCCGGCGAATACCGCGAGATCGTCTATAGTTTGCCGGCCGGTGTCGGCGGTCGCTTTGTTGCGGACACCACCAGTTTCTTCTGGGGCGCGGACGCCAACTTCCGTCGCAATCTTTATCTCGGCTGCACGTCAAAGCTTGATGCCTTTGTCGGCTTCCGCTACCTGCATCTGGACGAAGAACTGCATGTGCGTGAAAACATCCGGGTGAACACCTTTAATCCGCTCGTCGGCGTTCCCGTGGGTTCAACCATTGCCATCCGCGACCGCTTCCGAACGACCAACGACTTTTACGGCGGTCAATTCGGCGCCGATTATGAATACAGATGGGATAAGTGGTCGGTCGGGGTGCGGTCATCCGTTGCATTGGGTAGTTCCCGCGAACGGCTGAGCGTGGCCGGGTCGCAAGTCGTGACCGTGGCGGGTGCCGCTCCGCAAGCGGTCAACGGCGGGTTGCTCGCGCTCAACAGCAACAGTGGTCATCGCCGCGACGATCGCTTTGCCGTTGTTCCCGAAACAACGCTTCGAGTGGGTTACCAGTTCAGCGAGCGGATCAAGCTCACCGCTGGTTACGACTTCCTGTATTGGTCGAACGTGATCCGCCCCGGCGACCAGATTGATCGCGTGCTGGATGTGAACCGTATCCCCAACTTCCGCACGGCGACGCCGATCAATGATGTCCGCCCGGCCCCGCTCTTCAACACCACCGATTTCTGGGCACAGGGCATCAACTTGGGTGCGGAATATCGGTGGTAATAAACTGCGATTCTGTTCCATGTTGGTCGCTTGGACCGCGATGGACTAAACAGTGCGAAACATCGAATGGCCATGTTTCTTGACAATGGCGTGTAAATCGGTGGGTCTCGCAGACTCGACCCACCCTACCACAACGTCGATGGCCTGATTTGTAGGGTGGGTCGAG
>JANNLP010000820.1:0-6056 GCA_031396905.1 Gemmataceae bacterium | reverse complement strand
ACGCCAAGCTCGCGGACGACATGCGTCGCCGTGGCCTCGAAGCCACGCAGGTGGCCCACTTCCTGATGAAGCTGATGTTTTGCATGTTCGCCGAGGATATCGATCTGCTGCCGAAGAAACTATTCGAGCGCACGGTCGAAGCCAGCAAAGGCGACCCGAAGAAACTGACCAAGATGCTGCGGAGTCTGTTTGCGGCGATGGCCAAGGGCGACTACTTCGGCGCGGATGAAATCCTGTTCTTCAATGGCGGGTTGTTTGCCGATGCGGAGGCCGTTGAGTTGCGGCCGCTGGAAATCGAAGCGGTGCTATCGGCCGCGCGGTTCGATTGGGCCTCGGTGGAGCCTTCCATCTTCGGCACATTGTTCGAGCGATTGCTGGACCCCGACAAGCGATCGCAACTCGGCGCTCACTACACGAGCCGCGAGGATATTGAAACACTGACCCGGCCCGTGGTGATGACGCCGCTGCGCCGCGAGTGGGACGCCGTGCGCGCTCAGGCCGACAAGCTGCGCGAAAAAGTGCGGAAAGAGGCGGCCGAGCGGGCGCAAGCACGCTCCACCAAGACGCGCAAGAAATCCGCCCGCGCCGACTTGGACAAATTGCTCAACGACTTCATTGAGCGGCTGGCCCATGTGACGATTCTCGATCCGGCCTGCGGCTCGGGCAACTTCCTTTACGTTGCCATTCGCATGTTGCTCGATCTGGAAAAGGAAGTGCTGACCTACGCCGCCACCACTCAATCTACCGTCAGGCCGCACGTCCGCCCCACGCAGCTCAGCGGCCTGGAGATCAATCAGTATGCCCAGGAATTGGCTCAGGTAGTGATCTGGATCGGCTATCTGCAATGGAAACACGACAACGGCTACGACTTCAACCGCCACCCCGTCCTTGACAACATCGAATCCATCCACCGCACCGATGCGATTCTCGACCTGTCCGATCCCGAGAATCCGAAGGAACTCGAATGGCCAGACGCGGAGTTCATCATCGGCAATCCGCCATTTTTGGGCGGAAAAAGAATACGCGGTGAGTGCGGTCATGATTACTACGAGAACATGTTGCGCGTGTTCAAAAAGACAATCCCGCCCTTCAGCGACTTATGTTGTTACTGGTTTGAGAAAGCTCGAAGACAAATCGAATTGGGAAAGACCAAACGTGCCGGGTTGCTTGCAACGCAAGGCATTCGAGGCGGAGCTAATCGGATTGTGCTCGATCGAGTAAAGCAGAGTGGCGACATTTTTTTTGCCGTCAGCGATCTCGACTGGATATTGGATGGAGCTAACGTACATGTCTCAATGATCGGATTTGACAACGGCGATGAGCAAACAAAGCAATTGGACAATGCTACTACAGACACAATAAATGCGGATCTGACATCGGCGGCCGACACTACAATAGCCCAACGACTGAAACAAAACGAGTCAAGGTCTTTCGTAGGTATTCAGAAGAGTGGCCCCTTCGACTTGTCCTTTCTGGAGGCAGTCGAAATGGCTCAGGTGCCCAACGCGCACGGAGTCTGCAATTCGGACGTGTTAAGACCGTACCTTAACGCACTCGATATTGTCCGTCGGCCGCAAGACGTTTGGGTCATCGATTTCGGTGAAATGACTCAAGATGATTCAAGTCGTTATGAAGCGCCATTCGAGTTCGTAAAGAAAAACGTCAAGCCGATTCGAGATGTTATCCGCAGGGAGCGCCATCGTGACGAATGGTGGCTGTACGGAGAAACTAGACAAGGAATGCGAAAAGCGACTCACGGCTTCAATCGGGCAATTGTTACTCCGCTTGTTGCAAAGCACTTCGTTGTCACTTGGCAGGATTCGGCAGCAATCGCATCAAATCTGTTGATCGTAATTGCATCTCAGGAAGATTCTGACTTGGGAATATTAAGTTCGAGTATTCACCAACATTGGGCACGTACGATGGGCACCCAGTTGAGAGAAAGCGAAAGTGGTTCTCGTTACACGCCGACAACCTGTTTTGAGACCTTCCCCTTTCCCCATCCGACGCCGAAGCAGCGCGAGGCCATCGCCGCCGCCGCGAAGTCGCTCGATGAATTACGGTCGACCTGGCTGAACCCGCCGGAGTGGACGAAGATTGAGACGCTGGAGTTCGCTGGCTCGGCCGATGGCCCGTGGGCGCGGTATGTTCACGACCCAGACAAGCGCGGCATCGGCACCGTGCGTTATCCGCGCCGAATACCGACCGACTCCGGAGCCGCCAAGCTGCTGGCCAAGCGCACGCTGACGAACCTGTACAACGCCAAGCCCGAATGGCTCAACCAAGCCCACGCCAAACTCGACGCCGCCGTCTTCGCCGCCTACGGGTGGGACACCGGCATGAGCGACGATGACTTGCTGGCTGCGCTGTTGAAACTGAATCTCGAACGCGAGCCCGCGAAGCGAAAGGCGAGCGTCGGAGCGTAAGCCCGACGTGGAGTCTGCGTCGCCGTGAAAACCAAAACCACGTCGCGCTGACGCATCGACGCTCGCCAAAGCAGCACCCCGAGCCGTTTCGCGCTGCGGCCGACAAGAAAGACGCCTTCGCCGCCTGCTTCCATTACGGCTGGCTGACCGCGACGCTGCCGGTCGCCCCGCTGCCGGCGATGCCGTTCGGCTTGCCGCTGTGCGGGGCCGTAGCCGCGTTCGTAGGTCGCAGAGTCTGCTATCATGAAGTAAGTCAACGATATGCGTGAGGTTGGATCATGCGAGCGCTCTCAGCTACGGGAATGGTCAGCGTCAATCACACTTTGACGGTTCCGGTGCCGGCCGATATTCCGCCGGGACCGCAATCGCTGGTTCTCGTATTCGCGGATGCGTCCGCGGTCCCGAGGTTGTCGCATGTGCCCAGGTTCACTCCCCATCCGGTCGGCCCGGCCGGCCCGGCCGGCCTGAACTCGACATATCGCCGCGAGGAGATTTATGGCGACGACGGCCGCTGATCCCGTTTTCATTGATAGCAATATTCTCGTCTATGCTCATCAGGCGTTATCGCCATTTCATACGGCGGCAATCGCGAAACTTCATGAACTTGGTGTCGCCGGCCATCCATTTTGGATCAGTCGCCAAGTGATGCGCGAATACCTGGTCATCATGTCTCGTCCCGGTGCGTTGACGACGCCGGTGCCGATGAGTTCACTGATCGCTGACGTACAATCGATGGAGCAACAGTTCGCCATCGCGGAGGATGGCTCAGGGGTAACGGCTCACCTGTTGTCATTGTTGAATTCGACACCGTGCCTGGGCAAACAGGTGCATGACGCAAACATCGTTGCCACGATGTTGACTCACGGCATACCCCAATTGGTGACGCACAATGTGGCCGACTTCTCGCGATTCGCTGGTCAAATCACCGTCTTGCCGCTGATTCCTTAAGACCCATCGTCTTCCATCACCGATGGCTCACGGCGACGTTGCCTATCGCGCCGCTGCCCGCCACGCCGTTCGGCTTGCCGCTGAGCGAGCCCTGGCCACTCGAGTCTTGTCAAAGTGCCCTGGTCATGACCACTCGACTTGAAATATGCATAATCCAGCCCGCGAGATTTTTGTTCCACTTGGCTTGTTATTTTCAATACATAGTGTACACTTGTGTATGTCGGCCTCCGGAGCCGATGATTGACGCAAGCAGCGGGCTTGGATCCAGTCCGTTCATCGGCGTCAAAACAGAGAGGTCCGGGAATCGAGTTGATTCAACTGTTGGAAGACCAATGCCGGAACCGGTTTTCACTCAGTGAAGTCAACGAAATTCCCGGATGAGTTGGTGTCTGTTGAAAGGCGATGCCGCGGGACAACACGATCCGGCGTATCTGTCGCTTAAACGAACTCACCACCCACCCCCTCGCCATCAGCGACAATTGGGTTGACTCAACGGAGTTCAACTCAAGTAAAAAAGCGCCACACGCGCCCACCTCGAGTGTGGCAACAAGGTTGGCCGCTGCGGTCGTAGCGAGCGTGACCATTACCCCAAGTGCCCGCGGCATTGCCTTTCCAGCGCGTGGGAGTGCGCGCGGGCGGCTATGGGGGCGAGGGAGTTGTCGGTGATTAGTTGTTAGTGGATCTCGACCGAGGAGCTGGTGGCTTATCGCCAGCAATCGACCGACGCGAGAACGAATGTCGGCTGGAGGATGTGTCGGTGATTGGAACGGATCGGCAATCAGAGAATCAAACAACGGCGGCTCGCCGCCGGCTCACGGAGTCAACGCAATGAGCATGGCGAAAAAGGATCGCGGCAAGCGAACTTGCCACTCCGATGCCGGTGCCGACACCATAATTCAGTACGATAACCGCTTCGAGTCGAACCCGGGCGGTGGCTCCCGTGTCTTGTGCGGAATGATGACGGGAGAATCCATGTCGGCCGTCCTGGAAACGCAGCCACCGGAACGCAGCGGCCTGTACGAACTGGTGCAACTCGCCTGGCCGCTGGTACTTACGAATGGCATTTGGACGGCCCAACTCTTCATCGACCGCGTGTTCCTCAGTGAATACGGTCGCACGGAATTGGCGGCGACCTTAGCCGCCATTGTCGCCTTCTGGGCCGCGCTCAATATCTTTCAGCACACGGTTTCCTACGTCGCCGCGTTCGTCGCACAATACATCGGCGCAGGCCGTCCGCACCAAGTCGGCCCGATTGTCGGGCAAGCGTTCATCGTCGCACACGTCGGCGGCTTGTTCTTCATATGCCTCGCGCCCTGGCTGGGCACATTGGTAGGGCTTCTCGGTCATGAAGAGCGTCTTGCGCACGCCGAAGTTCAGTTCCTGTATCCGTTGTGCTTCAGCGCATGGCCAACGCTGATCGCGGCGGCAACCAATAGCTTCCTGACAGGTCGCGGCAACAGCCGCATCGTGCTCATGATCAGTGCCATTTGTTTGGGCGTGACAGCTCTGCTCGATTATGCACTGATATTCGGTCGTTGGGGACTTCCCGAGATGGGCATCGCCGGCGCCGGGTGGGCAACGTGCATCGGGCAATGCGTCGGTGCCGTGATCGGGCTGTGTCTGTTTTTCGGACCACGCTTTCGTCAGGAGTTTAACACTGGCATGGCGTATCGGCTCAACATCAAGCTTTTGCGTCGCTTACTGTATTTCGGTTTGCCCAATGGCGTGGTGGTTGGACTCGAGTGCGCAGCATTCGCCGCCCTGTTGAGCTTTATCGCCTTGTACGGCGAAGTAGCCTCCGCCGCTTCCGCTGTGGTCCTCACGCTCAACATTGTTTGCGTACTGCCGACATTGGGCATCGGGCAGGCGATTGAAGTCCTCGTGGGTAGATATTTGGGTGAGAACCGCCCCGCCCGCGCCGAACGAGTCACTTACCACGGCTTCGGCATTGCCTGGATCATGATGACCACCATCGCAATCTGCTATTTCACGATTCCCAATGTTGTGCTGATGCCTTTTCGTCGCCCCGGATCAGGTGAAGAACTGGAGATGGCCAAAGTGCTGTTGCGCTTTGTCGCTTTCTATAGTCTCTTCGATTCCGTCAACCTCGTGTTTTCGTTTGCCCTTCGCGGGGCCGGTGATACCCGCTTCGTGATGTATACCGTGTCACTGTTGCCCTGGTTCACCATGGTGCTGCCTGCGTGGCTGGCGTACCGCGCCGGCTGGAGCGTCTACTGGTCGTGGGCGATCATCACCGGCTACGTCCTGCTGCTAGCCACAATCTTTATCCTCAGATTCCGCCACGGAGCCTGGAAGAGCATGAGGGTAATCGAGGCGGTGGGGGAGGAAGAAAGGAACAATGAACGGCCATAGCCCGATGCCGCTGATAGCCACGACTGGTTCGCGGCTACTGCTTGCAGATCTTGCACATTTGCACGGCTCGTCCGGAATCGGAATACTCGACTTCGGTCATGTAATGGCGCATCAACAATAAACCGCGGCCACAAGGGCGTTCGAGATTCTCGGGCGCGGTTGGGTCGGGCACATCGTTCGGGTTGAAGCCCGGGCCTTCGTCGGAAATGAACACGTCGAAGCGATCCTGGGTCACGGCATAACGAATGTGCACTCGCTTATCCGGATCAAGTTTGTTGCCATGTTTGATGGCGTTGACCAGCGCTTCCT
>JANNLP010000795.1:0-2624 GCA_031396905.1 Gemmataceae bacterium | reverse complement strand
CGGTAAGGACCATCCCGTTGATAGCTCGGAAGCCGCGTTCAAAACGGCCGGGCGGAACGCGTTTAAGAAAGCAATCCTCGCAGCGAAGCCGGTGCTGCTGGAACCGATCGTTGACTTGGAAGTGACGATGCCGAGTCGCTTTACTGGTGCGATATTATGCGACTTGAATACCAAGCGAGCGCGAGTGGACAATCAGGACAGTTTGCCCGGCGACCTGGCCGTGATTCACGCCAAAATCCCATTGGCGGAAGTGACGCGTTATGCCGCACAGTTGGGTAGCATCACGCAAGGGCAGGGGTCATACACCATGTCTTTCAGTCATTACGACATGGTGCCGGCCAACGTGCAGCAGCAGATCGTGGCCAAAGCGAAGGTGCATGAAGAGGAAGACGACGATTAATGCTGATTGTTCCGACGCTGGGAAGAGACGGACATCTTCCCGGCGGCGTTTTATCCTTACCCCTTGCCGCTGGCTCGCCGACGTGAGATTCTAGGTACATGGTCTGATGTCATGAGGACAACCGCATGTCGGCTTTTTTCGACTTCGTTACAGGCGAATGGTATTTTGCCGTCCCACTGTTTGCCATGTCGCTCACGGCACTGACCTTGGTCATCTGGCGAATTCTCCTCAATCTTGATGCTCGGACCGAACTCAATGAGTTTTTGCCGCGCTTCCAGGCGGTGTTGAATGAAAGCGGCGCTGATGCGGCCGCCCAATACTGTGTCACGCAAAAGGGACTAATTGCCAAGAAACTTTTTCCGGCCGCACTCGATACTCGTGCCCAGGGCGCGGCCGCCATGCGCCGCTCGATGGCCAATGTCATCGAGTTGGAGATTCTCCCGGATTTGAACTTTCTGCTCGCGCCAATACTCGCCATTGCCAAGATCGCCACGATGGTCGGTTTGCTGCTGACGGTCGTGAGCATGATCAACACCTTTAACGCCATCAGTCAGGCCGCGAGCACGGGCAACGCCGGCAGCGTGACGGCCCAGGCTGGCGCCATTGGTCTGGCATTGTTTGCCACCGCACTGGGCTTGGTTACTGCCATTCCGCTTGTCTTCGCACACGTGATGTTCAAAGACTGGATCGGCCGCTACGAATTGAAAATGAAAAGCGCTGGCCAAAAGCTGTTGCTCATGCTTCAAGATCATCGTGGCGGCACGCCGAATCGCACCGTCCGCCCGGCCGCGGCTCCTGTCTAAACAATGACCGCATCGAACTATGATGTCTGGTTGACCAAGGCGAACCGCGTCTACAAGGCGGTTCCATATGAGGTCGTATCCGATTGGCTGCAACAGGGGCGAATTGTTTCCACTGATCGTGTACGCCCCGTGGGCGACGAAGACTGGCGCACCGTTGAAGACTATCCGACGCTGGCGGTGTACCTGCCGGTTGCGTCCACCTCGGCTGCCAATGACGACGCCGAGTCGTTGCAGCCGCTGGATCTGGGCATCACGATCCGCCGCGGCAGACACGAGACCGATGAAGATGTCGATATGGTGCCGCTCATTGATATCAGCCTGGTGTTGCTGATCTTTTTCATGATGACCGCGACCGTGGCGTCCGGCGGCTCCAATATCGTCGTTCCGGAAACGCAGTTTGCGACTCTGACATCGGATCGCGCCATGTTGTGGGTTGGCATCGACATTGGTTCTGACTTGCAGCCCGTGTATTCCTTCGGCGTAGGCGAGCAGATGGCGGCTGAGGGCGATCAACAATTGACCGCTGATGCCGCCATTGATCGCATTCGCCAGAAGTTGCGAATGCGCGAAGCGGGCCGACCCATGTCGATCCGTGTGGCCGGGCATCATCGGCTGCCGTTTGAAACAGTGCAGCAATTCACCGGCCGGCTCACGTCGTTGCGCAGCGAAGGCTTGTCGGAAATCAAGGCCGAGGTGTCGGAGCGAGCCAAATGACGTGGAGCGTGCGCCATCAGGGATCGCCCAAAGCCGTCGGCGGCTTATCGGCCACGGCTGTGCTGGAAGGCGTGGCCGACGGACAGTGGGAGCCAATCGATGAGGTTCGCGGCGAAGCGGATCACCAGTGGCGGCCGCTGGAATTGCATCCGAAATTCGCCGAAGCGGTGGCCGAGTATGAGCCGCCGGCACCTGTTGAGCCGGAGGATGAATCACGCCTCGACATGAATCCGATGATCGATGTGTCGCTGGTGCTGTTAATCTTTTTCATTCTTACAACCACTTACGAGACAATTCGCAAAGTGCTGGATATGCCCGGCGTCACGGCGACAAAACTTGATGCTGGTGCCCGCAAGGCGGCGATGGAAAAAGTGAAAGAGTTCACGATCCGGATCACGACCCGCACGGACGCCGGCAAAACGACGATCCGCGTCGAGGATCAGGACGTGCAGTTGGATGCTCTAACGCTGAAACTTGGCCAGTTCGTCAAATCATCGAACAAGAAGCAAGTTCTGCTGGATGCTCAAGGCGTGGAATGGGGCCTCGTCATGCAGATCATGGACGCTGCCAAAGGCGCGGGCATCGAGAAGACGCTGTTGCTGAAGAAGTAGACCCGGTCATCTCAGATATTTCTGATCCGAAACAACGAGGCGATATCCGGTGCCGTCCATGAGTACTTGAAACGTGGTGGTGTCGATGTCTCCTTC
>JANNLP010000730.1:0-3025 GCA_031396905.1 Gemmataceae bacterium | reverse complement strand
ATCCAAGTAACCGGGTCTCTCTCCGCATGACTCGACGCGGCTGAGATGCCCGGTATTTCTTTTTGCAGCCACCCGGCCAACCATTCGACGGCGAAGCGTTCGGTGGCGTAATGGCCCGGTAAGAGCAGCCCGATGTTCGCCGCTTGGGCGGCAAGGTAATCGTGGAATCTCATCTCGCCTGTGAGAAAGGCGTCGGCACCTGCTTTGCGCGCATCGTCGAGAAACTCTCCGGCTGCGCCACATGCGATAGCAATCTTCGCGACGATTCGCGACGCATCACCTACGACCTGCACCGGGCCGCATTTCAACGAAGTCCGTAAAGAGGCTGCCAAATCACTTAGTATTCGCGGCTGCGGTAGTTCGCCGACCCGGCCTGATCCCGATCTACTTCCGACTGTCACGAGCGCATAAACATCGAATGCCGGCTCGTCATAGGAGTGAGCTGTTCGCATTGCTGCAATTACTGCTTCGACGCGACTTCGCGGGCACACGGCTTCCAAACGCCATTCTTCGACTACTTCGCGCTGACCTTTTTGCCCAACCGCCGGCTTCGTCATCTCGCGGCCAAAGAACGTCCCAGTACCTTTTAGGCGATAACTGCACTCGCGGTATTGGCCAATGACGCCCGCGCCGGCGGCGAAAATGGCGTCCGACACTTTGGCCAGGTCCGCATCGGGCACGAACACGACGAACTTGCACTCATCCTGGCCGCCCGGTCGCAGCGGCTTCGTTTCCGTCAGTCCGAGCATTGCCGCGAGTTGGTCGTTGATCCCGCCGGGGCAGTCATCAAAAGCTGTGTGCGGGCTGTAAACGCCAATCCCGGCTTGCGTCAATCGCAAAACTGTGCGGCCTTCCGCGGTCTCAGTTGTTAGCCGCTTCACGCCGCGAAACAGAATTGGGTGATGCGTGACAATGAGTTGTACGCCACTTGCGAAAGCCTCATCGGCGACTTCAGGTGTGAGCGTCAGACAAGTGAGAGCACGTTCAACGGTGCCGGTGCGGTCGCCAAGCAACAGGCCGACATTGTCCCAGGAGGCGGCACCGCTCGACGGCGCGAAACGTTCCAGTGCGACAATGATGTCAGCGATGGTGGTCATTGCAACGCAATTGGGACGTGCCGGCTATTTCGAGAGCTCAACTTCTAAATCGCCGATGTCGAAGCGACGGCCTTCGTCATAACCGTCGCCTTCTACGACATTGTTCCAGTTGCCTGTGGCGTGGTTGAATTCCCAGTCACTGGAATGCTCGACCTCGCGTTGGCAACGGATACACATGGTGCTGTACGGCAGTGCATCCAGCCGGGCGACCGGAATCTTGGACTTACACAATTCGCACGAGCCGTATGTGCCGTTTTTGAGCTTGGCCAGGGCTCGCTCAATCATTCTTAACTCGCGAACTTCCAATTCGGCCAAGCGCGAGCTAAGCTCTTCGCCGCTGGAATCAAATGCGGCGTCGGCGGAGTCGCCCGACTGCGATGAGCCGTTGCCTTTACCTAAGTCACGCAACTCGATGCCCAGCCGTTTATACAATTCGCTACGGCGGGCTTTGAGATCGTGATGCAGTCGCAGCAGTGATTCGCGTCGTGCCATGGTCCACCTCGCACCGGCGTTTGACCGGCAGCGGCGGGCGATTGATGCTTTTTGATCTCGCGCCTCCCCGCTCGGGAAGGTCCGGTCAAAACTGCCCAATTATACCCGACGATCAAGTCCCGGTCGGATTACGGGGTCGTCGGCCATCAGGAACTGACCCGCGACCTTGGCGGTTTTGCGGTGTTCCGAGCCTGGACAGCGGTGGCTTCCGCTAAAACGACTGAAGTTGTGGACACGTAAACTCGGTGTGGAGTTCGGATGATGACGCAAATCGTGCGGATCGGACTGATTGGGGCGGGTGCCAATACCAAGTCCCGGCACATTCCCGGCTTCCTGGCCATTCCCGGTGTGGAACTTTCGGCCGTGTGTAATCGGCGGCCGGAATCCTCCGCGGCCGTGGCCAAGGAGTTCAACATCCCACGCGTACACGCCAAATGGGAAGATCTGATCAACGACGAGAACGTGGATGCAATCGCTGTCGGGACGTGGCCATACCTGCACTGTCCAATTGTGTTGGCATGCCTGGAAGCCGGCAAGCACGTCATCACCGAAGCCCGCATGGCCATGAACGCCGCCGAGGCTCGGTCCATGCACGCGGCGTTGAAACGCAATTCCAAACTCGTCGGCCAAATCGTGCCCAGCCCCTTCGGCCTGCGGGGCGACGCTTACGTCAAAAAGTTGCTCGCCGATGGTTTCATTGGCGACTTGCGGGAAGCCACCATTTTCGGGATGAACGACTTACTCGGCGGACCGGATGCCCCGCTCCATTGGCGTCAGGACGCGACGCTTTCCGGTTACAACATGCTGCAACTCGGCATCGTGCATGAAACGTTGATGCGGTGGACGCCGCCGACCGTGCGTGTTGTCGCACAAGTTCACGCATTTGTTCCTGCACGGCTCGACCCGGAAAGCGGTATCAGGCGAACCGTTGGCACGCCGGACAGTGTGCAGGTGCTTTCGACGATGTCCAATAGCGCTTGCGGCATTTATCAATTTAGCGGTGTGACGCCGGTGGGTGGTGGCATGTCTATCACATTGCGTGGCTCGGCCGGTATGATTCATTACGACTTGCAGGCGGACAAACTCTTCGGCCTCACTGTACAGGAAACCAAAGCCGGGAAAAAACTGCCCGCCGAACTCGAAGTGCCCGCCGACCTGGCGGGCGGCTGGCGGGTTGAAGCCGACTTCATCGACTCCATTCGCGACGGTACACCCGTGCGGTTCACCGACTTCACCGCCGGTGTAAACTACATGGAATTCACGGAAGCAGTGGCCCGGAGTGCGCGGGAAGGTGTGGCGGTGAATGTGCCAACCGTCTGACTGCGGCGAAGGACGCAAGACATGCCACCACAATCATCATCAGCACCAGACACATTGCAGCCAATTCCGGGGTGATGCCAAAGTGCATCCGCGCGAACACATCGTGCGCGAAGGAC
>JANNLP010000340.1:0-3198 GCA_031396905.1 Gemmataceae bacterium | reverse complement strand
TTTTTTTGTTTTTTGTGTTGTATGTGGTGGGTGTTTTATCTTAACACGATTTGTCTATTTTGTTTTTTGGGGGCGGCCTAAGCGCAGCTCGGCTAACGTTATTCCCCCTCGCGGCGCTTCGGCCTCCCAGAAAAACCAATGTAGACAATTCGTGTTCAGATCAACCACCGACCAGTTCCATCACTTCATCCAAACAATCGACCATAAAGTCAGCATCGTTTTTGGTGATGCACATCGGCGGCTTGATGCGGAGGGTGTTGCCGAACAGGCCGCCTTTGCCGATGAGCAGGCCGCGGTCTTTGCATAGCTCCAGGATCTTAGCCGTCTCGGTGTTGGCGGGTTCCTTGGTCTTGCGATCGCGAACGAGTTCCACGCCGAGCATTAGGCCCAGGCCGCGGACTTCGCCGATTAACTTGTGCTTTTCCTGCAACTCCAGCAGGCGATTCTTCAGATGCCCGCCGATGACCTTGGCGTTCTGTTGAATGTTCTCGGCATCAATCACGTCAAGCGTGGCTAGGCCCTGCGTCATACTGATGGGGTTGCCGCCAAATGTGTTGAAGTGAAGCTTGTTCTTCATCATGGCGGCAACTTCAGGCCGGGTGATGGCAGCCGCGATGGGTACGCCGTTGCCCAGGCCCTTGGCCACGGTCACGATGTCCGGTTTCACACCCCAGTTTTCGTAACCCCAATAATATTCACCGGTACGGCCAAAAGCGGTTTGCACCTCGTCGGCAATGCATAGGCCGCCGTACTTGCGGACGATGTCGTAGACGATGCCGAAATACTCTTTTGGTGGCGTCACCGCGCCGCCGACGCCCTGAATGGGTTCGCCGATGAAGCACGCGACCTCGCCCGACGTTTCATAACGGATGACGTTTTCAACGTCATGTGCGCATTTGACGCCGCAACTCGGGTATTCGAGGTCATACGGGCAGCGGTAACAGTAACCCGGCATCGCGTGTTTAATGTTGACCGCTGTGTTGGTCTTGAAGCGCCAATTGTTTTGCGCAATGAGCGATTGAACCAGTTGCGTGCAGCCGTGATAGCCATTACGCAGACCAATCACGTCGTTGTTTTTTGTGAACTCGCGGGCCATGAGGATGGCGACTTCGTCGGCTTCGCTGCCGGAGTTCGTGAAATAGGTGACGGATAGGCCGCTGTCAGCCGGCATCTTCTCGGCGATGCGCTGAGCGAGTTGCCCGGCTGCGGGGTGGAGGTAAATGGTGGTCGTGTGCTGCAATCGGCCCACTTGAGCTTGGACCTTTTTCACAATGTCCGGATGACAATGGCCGACGGACACGGTGACAATTCCGGCAAACCCATCAAGATACTGTTTGCCTGTCTCGTCCCACAGATACTGCATCTTGCCTTCAACCACCAGGAGCGGATCCTGGTAGTACATGAAGAGTCCCGGTGATAAGTACTGCTTGCGCACGGCCAACACTTCGGCCTTGGTTGGTCCGGTGTACGGCTCGGGTTTGTGGGTAGCCATTGGGAGCGGGGTGCGTTGGGTTGTCATATCAGTCTTTCTATGGGCGACTGGTTTGTCAGACTCACCACAAAGACACAAAGGGCACAAAGGAAAACACAAAGAAGAGCAGAACTAGCCGAGGACCATACGCTTGATGCCGTCTTTCAACACTGGAACGTTGAAGTTGTGCAACAGACCAGCGTGAATCCCGCTGAGTTTCAAATACGTCAGTAGTTGAGCTTTGTGAATGGGTGCCAACGCGTCAACGGCTTTGACTTCGATGATGAGTTGGTTCGGAATCAAGATATCGACACGGTAGCCGTGTTCGAGCTTCAGCTCCTTATACACCAACGGCAATGGTTGTTGATGAAGGAACGTTATCCCACGTAAAGTCAACTCGTGGCAAAGGCAATTTTCATAGGCAGACTCCAACAAGCCCGGGCCCAAGCATCGATGCACTTCAATTGCCGCTCCAATCACGGCAAATGACAACGGCTCACTCATTGGTATCCTTCTGATCTTCTTTGTGTTTTCCTTTGTGCTCTTTGTGTCTTTGTGGTTAAGAGCGGCATTCAAAGCTGCGTGATCCCCGAATATGTCTCCGGCCTCCGATCCCGAAAAAATTGCCATGTATTCCGTACCTCGCGGATCAGTTCCAGGTCCATGTCTGCGATCACCACATCATCCGCGTCGCGTTTGCCGACCGCTAACATTTGGCCGCGCGGGTCGCAGAAGTAGCTTTGGCCGTAGAATTCGCCGATACGCCATGGCTCTTCAAAACCGGGGCGATTGATCGCGCCAACGAAGTATTGGTTAGCGACGGCGTGGGCGGGCTGTTCGAGCTTCCACAAATACTCCGATAAGCCGGCGACTGTGGCCGAGGGGTTAAAGACGATTTCCGCGCCGTTCAAGCCGAGGCAGCGAGCGCCTTCCGGGAAGTGGCGGTCGTAGCAAATGTAGACGCCGACTTTGCCTACGCGGGTCTGAAACACCGGGTAGCCCAGGTTGCCGGGGCGGAAGTAGAATTTCTCGAAAAAGCCAGGGCCGCACTGCGGGATGTGCATCTTGCGATACTTGCCGAGGTACGAACCATCGGCATCGATCACAGCAGCCGTGTTGTAGTAAATGCCTGGCAGATCCTCTTCATACATCGGCACGACCAGCACGATGCCGTGCTTCTTGGCGACATCCATCATCAACTTCACGGTCGGGCCATCGGGCACTTTCTCCGTGAGGTTGTACCACTTGGTTTCCTGTTCGGCACAAAAGTAGGGACCGTAAAACAGCTCCTGCATGCAAATCACTTGAGCGCCCTGGTCGGCCGCCTTGGCAATGAGCGTGACATGCTTATCGATCATCGACTTCTTGATCTTCTCGATTGGCGCTGTGGCGGATTCGCTGAGCGTGGCTTGAATCAGCCCACCTCGAACAATTCGCGGCATGTTGCAATCCTCCCGGTAGGCTCGATCTTAGAAGAATGGTAGGGTGGGTCGAGTACTCGAGATCCACCGAGTGGGCGAAGATGCAAGGTGGGTCTCGCAAAGCCTCGACCCACCCTACTTCCAGAAATCGTAGGGTGGGTCGAGTACTTGAGACCAACCGAGTGGGCGAAGATGCAAGGTGGGTCTCGCAAAGCCTCGACCCACCCTACGTTTCAATCATCATTTGGGTAAGATGCGTGAATAGGATTGGAGACGCGGACAATGAGTACGACAGCCGAATCGGTG
>JANNLP010000712.1:0-10768 GCA_031396905.1 Gemmataceae bacterium | reverse complement strand
TTTTCAGGATTAATAGTTTGTCCCTAATACGATGCAGTTCAATTGGAAATCTCCTGTAGTACCGAGAGTTGCCTTTCTGGTCGCATCCATTTTTCTGTTTTCGTTCTTTAGTTTTTCTCGTAGCGATTGGGCTTTCTCCCTCATCTTTTTGGCATTGAGCGCCTATCAGGTAAAGATGTTGATTGATTACCTTGATCGATCAAATGGAAATGTTGCGCAGCAACACTTACGACCAGGGCTGCGGGTTCGTGATGATCGGCGGGCCAGACTCCTATGGTGCAGGTGGTTATCAGGGTACCCCGGTCGAAAAAGCCCTGCCCGTGGATTGCGACATCCAGGCCGTGAAGATCGCCGGCAAAGGCGGCTTGGTCCTCATCATGCATGCTTGTGAAGTCGCGGACGGCAATGCGCTTCAGAAGCAACTGGCCAAACTGGCCATTCAGAAGTTGTCACCGGTGGATATGGTCGGCCTGATTTATTACGACGGGCAACACCGCTGGCACATCCCGTTCAAGGAGATTGGCGGTCGCCGCAATGTGCTGTATGGACTCGTTGATCGGCAAACGCCGGGCGACATGCCGGACTTCGATCCGCCGTTGCAAATGGCTTACAACGAATTGAGTAATCCAGCCTACAAGCTCGCCACCAAACACATCATCCTGATTTCCGACGGCGACCCCGCACAGAGCAATGCCCAGTTGTTGCGCGACATGCGCAAAGCCGGCGTGACTTGCACGACCGTCGGCGTGGCCACTCACGGCAGGTCCGAAGATTCGAAGATGACGGCGATCGCGGCTGCCACAGGTGGACGCTTCTACGGCAACCCGTCACCTAAATCGATCCCGGCGATTTATATCCAGGAGACACGCACGGTCAGTCAATCGTTCATCGTGGAAAGCCGGTTCACGCCGAAGTTGTTGTCGTCGAGCGGGCCGACTGATCGCATTCAAGCGCCACTGCCGCCGCTGTTCGGCTTTGTCCGCACATCGATGAAGCAATCGCCGCTCGTCAACATGGACATCGAAGGGCCAAGCACTTTTGAACAGAAGTACCCGATCCTGGCCACGTGGCAGTATGGGTTGGGCAAGGCCGTGGCGTTTACATCCGATGCACGCTCCCGGCCGCAACGCTCCACCTGGGATCAGGAATGGGCCGGCTCGGAGATGTACAAGAAATTCTGGGAGCAAACGGTCGGGTGGTCGTTGCGCGGCGTCGAAACTGGCAAGTTGACAGTGTCAACAGAATACCGCGATGGCATGGTGCGCGTCACTGTGGATGCGCGCGATGATCGCAATCGGCCGCTAACAGACTTGCGCATCAAGGGTGCTGTGACAACACCGAACGGCACCAACGATGCCAAGTCGCCCGACTTGAAGTTCGAGCAAAAAGCCGGCGGCAGTTACGAAGCCGAGTTCAAGGCAGAAGAAGCCGGCTCGTACTTCATCAACGCTCAGGCGATCCGTAGCAGCGAGGTTGTGAAAGACGGCGTGAAACGCGTCGTTGAAGAGTCTGACTCAGTACGGACGGGTGTAACCGTGCCTTACTCGCCGGAGTTCACCGACCTGGAAAGCAATGCCGCGCTGCTGAAGAAGCTGGCCGAGGCCACGGGTGGCAATGTGTATGAGGAAGACGACAAGACGCTCGGCATCGTCGCGCGATCCGGCGAAGTGTTCCGTACAGCCAAGTCCACGCGGGCACATCAGCCCGTGTGGTTCTGGTTGGTCCTCGCGGCCGGTTGCCTGTTTTTGTGCGACGTGGCCGTTCGCCGTATCGCGCTGGAACCCGCCGAGATTGCCGAGTGGAGCCAGCGCCGCTGGGACCGGCTGCGTGGCCGGATAGTCGAAAAGTCCGGCGAGCAATTCCTGGAACGCTTGCAAAGTAAAAAGGTGGAAGTTGCCACCAACATCGAAAAGTCGAAAGCGACTCGCCGCTTCGAAGCGAGTGGCGAGACGTTCGCGCCGCCGCCCGCCGTGGACTTTGTGCCGCCGGTGAAGAAGCCGACAGTACCTAAGCCGGAGACCCCTGCCAGCCCCGATGACGCCTTTGCCCGACTGATGCAAGCCAAGAAGAAAGCGCTCGAAGACCGTGAGCGGGGCGAGGAAAACAATTAACATCCCAACCATTAGGAATCTTGCATGACCGATGCCGCGTCGATGCCCGAACGGGCCGAACAGTTTCGCCAGGCGTTCACCCGCGTTAGCGAGGAGATCGGTAAAGTGATGGTCGGACACACCGACATCGTCCGTGGCGTGCTCACGTGCATGTTCGTCGGCGGCCATTGTCTGCTCGAAGGCGTGCCCGGCCTTGGAAAAACACTCCTGGTCCGCACGCTGGGCCAGGCGATGGACTTGAAGTTCAGCCGAATCCAATTCACACCGGACCTGATGCCCGCCGACGTGATCGGCACCAATATCATCGCCGAGTCGCCGGACGGCAAGCGGGTGTTCACGTTCCAGTCCGGGCCGATTTTTTCGCAGATCGTGCTGGCCGACGAAATCAATCGTGCCACGCCGAAGACGCAGTCGGCCATGCTGGAGGCGATGCAGGAACATTCGGTCACCGTCGGCGGCACGCGGCATCGGCTCGAAGAACCGTTCTTCGTGCTGGCAACGCAAAACCCCATCGAACAGGAAGGCACGTATCCACTGCCGGAAGCACAACTCGACCGCTTCTTCTTCAAGTTGATCGTGAACTATTCCGGCCGGGAGGAGATGGCGACGATTCTGGATCGTACGACCAAAAACGTCTGGCCGCAAGCGTCGAAAGTGATGGACGCCGCCGAGGTGCAGAAGTGGCAAGCGCTGGTGCGCGAGGTTCTAGTCGCCGCTCCGGTGCAGGACTATGCCATCCGCCTGATCCTGGCGACGCATCCCGCTGGCGAGTTTGCCGCCGAGGCGACCAACAAGTACATCCGTTGCGGCGCCAGCCCGCGCGGCGCGCAGTCAATCGTGCTGGCCGCCAAAGTACGAGCGCTATTGGAAGGCCGGTACAACGTGAGCTTTGAGGATGTAAAAGCGGTATACCTGCCGTCGCTGCGGCACCGCATCCTGTTGAACTTTGAAGCACAGGCGGAGAACATCGCCTCGGACGTGATTCTGATGCAAATCATGGAGAGTGTGAAAGAGAAGGGCTAGTCAGCGCGAAACGTAAACAAGAATTCTATCAATGACCACAGAAGCCAAATCCAATTTGCTCACCCCCGACTTTCTCCATCGCCTGGAGCAGCTTGAACTCGTATCGCGCAAGATCTTCAGCGGGCGGATGAAAGGCGAGCGGCTCAGCAAGCGCAAGGGCCAGTCGGTCGAGTTCGCCGACTATCGGCCGTACACCGTTGGCGATGACCTGCGCTTTCTCGATTGGAACTTGCTGGCACGACTGGATAAGTTGTTTTTGCGCATCTTTCACGAAGAGGAAGACCTGCACGTCTATCTGCTTATCGACAATTCACTGTCGATGGATTTCGGCACACCGTCGAAGCTGCACTTTGCCAAACAGGTGGCGGCGGCGTTGGGATTCGTGGGACTGAATAATCTCGACCGCGTGGTTGTCGAAGCGTTCAACGACAAGTTGAGCCAGAACATGCCGGCGATTCGCGGCCGGCGCAGCCTCTGGCGGCTGCTCGGATTTCTTGATCAACTCGGACCGGCCGGCCCCAGCGATTTGAGCAAAGCCATGCGCTCGTTCAGTCTGCGCTGCTCCGGTAAAGGCGTGGCCATCTTGCTCAGCGACTTTCTTGATAAGAACGGCTTCGAGGAAGCCCTGCGTTATCTCGTGGCCCGCCAGCTCGACATTTATGTCATTCACGTACTGGCACCCGAGGAGATCAATCCCGAAGTAGCCGGCGACGTGAAGCTTGTGGATATTGAAGATTCCGATGAAGCGGAAATTACCGTGAGCCGGCCGCTCTTGGATCGGTACAAGAAGAACCTCGACGCCTTCCGCGGCGGGCTGTACGAGTATTGCACCCGCCGGGGCATCACCTGCATCTTCGCGCCTAGCGACACGCCGTTTGAAGGCTTGGTCCTCAATTACCTACGGCGCAAAGGACTCGTGCAATGAGTTGGCTGGCGCGAGGCTGGTTTTCGGTCGCCGTCTTCGGGCTGTTGCTGCTGGCACTGCCGGGGTTGTACTTGTTTGGCTTGCATGTTGCGGGAATGGAAACGCAAGCCAACGAATGGCTTGAAGCCAACCTGCGCATGAGCTTCCACATGGCGTTGCCGCTGGCGGCGGCCGGCGTGTTGCTGTCGCTGCCGTTTCTACTGGTGTTGCTGTACTTCCTCAAGCTCAAGCGCAAGGCGCTGCAAGTTTCGAGTACGTTCCTCTGGAAGAAGAGCATTGAAGATCTGCACGTCAACAGCCTGTTTCAATGGTTGCGAAAGAACGTGCTGTTGCTATTGCAACTGCTGGCGGTGTTGGGGTTGATCTATTCGATTCTCGCCCCGAAGTTTTTCGCGCGCGGCGGGCAGGGGCGGCGCTATGTCATACTCGTGGACAACTCCGCTAGCATGGGCGCGACGGATGTCGCACCCAATCGACTGGAACAAGCCAAGGACGCGGCCATCGCGGAGATCGACGCCGCGGGCGACGCGGACGCCGGCATGGTGATCGCCTTCAACTCGGCGGCGGAGATTCGGCAGTCATTCACGTCGAACAAACAAGTATTGAAGCAAGCCGTGCGGGATATTCAGGCAACGTTTCGGGCAACGCGGATTGAAGAGGCATTGTCGCTGGCCGATAGTCTCGCCAACCCGACGCGCTCGACGGAGGACGTCGCCGTCCGACCCGATGCGTCGCCCCGTGCTTACGTGCAACCGGAGACGCCGGACATCACACCGGTGCATCTGTTTTCCGATGGCCGCTTCCCGGATGCGCCGGACTTTGCCACCGGCAGCCTGCGCGTGCAGTTTCACGCCATCGGGCAGCCGGGTCCGGAGGTGGACAACGTTGGCATCGTCGGCTTCTCCGCGACCCGTGATGACTTCGACCCGTCGCGGATGTTTGTGAATGTGCGCGTGCAGAACTATCGGCCGAAAGACTCGGCGGTGAAGGTGGGGCTTACGGTGTATGTGGAGAACAGGTTGCACAAGGAATACGAGAAGTCGGCGAGTATTGATGGGCGGGTTAGTGAACCGGCTAAGTCGCAAGCGGCACCTGAAGGAGAGGAGAAACCCGTTCCCGGCCGTGATTTGCCGGGTGAGGTTAATTTGTCGTTTGAAGTTCCTGAGGTGGATGATCGGTTGGAGATCGTGTTAAGGGCGCGATTGGAAGGAAACAAGGATGTGTTCCCGGCCGATGATGCGGCATTTCTAGTCGTCGGGGTCGTGCGGAAAGCAAGCGTGCTGGTGGTGGGTCCGCCCAATCCAGTGTTGAATGCGTTTTTCGACGACCCGGCCACGCGAGTCGTGTGCGAGGTTGCGAAGTTGACCAAGGATGAATTGGGCGACAAAGTGAAGTATCTGGAGCCGGCGCAGCAGGGCAAGTTTGATCTGGTGATCTTTGATCGCTGTGCCCCGGAGCGCGAGGATCAATTGCCTCAGGCGAACACCGTGTTTGTCGGTCGGCCGCCGCCGCCGTGGCAGGCGGTTGGGCAGAAGCAACCCGAGGGCAAAACCGTCGAGCGCGTCGATCAGCCAGCAATTAAGGGCTGGACCAATCAGCACGGGCTGTTGCGCTACCTCACCGGCTTGCATGAGGTCGGGCTGTACGAGGCGTATCGCATTGGCGGTTTGCCGCCGCGCACGCCGAAGTTGATGGAGGGCGACCGCGACTTGTTGCTGATGTTCACGCTGAGCCGCGGGCCGTACACCGATGCCGTATTGGCGTTTCCCATCGTCAATGACATTGGCGAGTGGAACACCAATTGGCCGCTGTTGCCGAGCTTTCCGTTGTTCTGGCGAAACGTGCTTTATACGCTGGGCAACATTCGCGACGCCTCGGCCGAGGAGAACGTGCAGCCCGGACAGGTGAAAACCCTGAAGCCCGGCCCGGGTATTAACAAACTGCAAGTGACGCCGCCCAACAACGCCCAGGCCACGCAACTGGATCGCGGCACCCGCGCCGACTTCGCCTTCGGCGGCACCGACCAAATGGGCGTGTATTCGTCGAGTTGGGATGGTGGTTCGCGGCGGTTTGCCGTCAATTTGCTGGATAGCGATGAAGGCAACTTGCAGCCGCGCCCCGGCATTCGCATTGGTGCGGAGGTGGTCACGGCTGGCGTGCCCGATAAGCGGCCACGTGAATTATGGAAATGGCTGATCCTGGCGGCACTCGTCGTCGTACTGGTGGAGTGGTACGTATATAACCAACGCGTCTTTGTGTAGAGGTCGATGGAGCAAACGAAAAACCACCAGTCGCTGCGCCAGTCGATTGAGAGTCGGCAAATGGAGCGGCACGATCATGCTTCGTACCGCGCCATGGTCCGCGGGCAGTACGACGGCGTGGCCGGGGCGTTCACAGCGGTCACCGGTTTACTCACCGGTCATGATGTGTTGGCCGGCAAGTTGATTCGCCGCGGCGCGTTTGACGTTTCAGCATGTCAACATCTGTTAGACGCCGGTTGTGGCAATGGTCGTTACTCCATCCATTTAATGCGCACGGCACCGCCCGACGTACAACTGGCTGCTTTCGATTTATCGGTCAACATGCTGGCCCGCGCCCGCAAGCGGCTGGATACGGATCAGGCAAACTTTGTTTCCGCTGACGTGACGGCATTGCCTTTCCCGACAAGTACGTTTGACGCCGCTGTGTGCGGTTGGGTATTGGAACATCTGCCCGACCCGAAGCCGGCACTGCGCGAGTTTCGCCGGGTCGTGCGGCCAGGCGGCAAGTTTCTACTCATGTGTACGGAAGATACTTGGTTGGGCGCGGTTTGCAGCCGGCTGTGGCATTGCCGCACGTACAACCGCAAGGAGTTACGGAAGGCGGCCGAGGAGTGTGGCTTCGAATGGTGCCGCGAGCACTGGTTTTCGCGAATGCACCGGCGGTTCAATTTGGGCGGGATTATCGTGGAGTTGGTCAAAAATGGCATTGATTCATAGGTTAATTGCGACAACTGAATTGATGGGAACCTCCGAACATGTCCATTGATAAAAGCCTGCGGCGCAAGAGCGGCATCTCGCGCAATCGCAGCGTGCTGAAACGCGATGAGCGCATCAAGACGCTCAAAGAGACCGATCGCTGGGCCGACGGCCGCAGCCCTTATGGGCTGCCGAAGGTCCGCGTGATCAAGATTTCCACGAAAAAGATCAAGAAGGAAAAGACGGCCGACGAGGCCGCTCCGGGCACAGCCCCAGTGGCCGATGCGAAGGCCGCCGCCGGTGGCAAGGCCGGCGCGAAGCCAGCCGCCGCTGCCGCCGCAAAGCCAGCCGCCGCTGCGAAACCGGGCAAGAAGTAATCTTGAAAGGCGCGGCCCACAATGGCCCGAGCCTACATTGCACTTGGCTCGAATCTCGGCGACCGTGCCGCCAACCTGAACGCCGCGCTAACTGCCCTGGGCAGTTCGCGCGGCGTTCAACTTTTGGAGCGGTCGTCATTTCACGATACGACGCCTGTCGGCGGGCCGCCGGGTCAAGAGCGTTATTTGAACGCCGCCGCCGCGGTCGACACATCGCTCGACCCCGCGTCACTTTTGCAATTGCTGCTTTCCATCGAACGGCAATACGGCAGGGTACGCGGCGAGAAAGATGCGCCGCGGACGCTTGATCTTGACTTGTTGATGTTCGACGAATTGGTGCAAGTAGACTCAGACCCCGTGGTACCTCATCCGCGCATGACAGAGCGTGAGTTTGTGCTGGCGCCATTAGCTGAAGTGGCGCCGGAAGTTGTGCAACCTGTGAGTGGATTTCGAATGCGCGAATTGTTGTCCAAGGTGCGCGGCCATCAAGTGTCGCCTTTCAGACTTGATGGCATTCGCGCATTGGTGACGGGAGCGACGAGCGGTATTGGTCGCGCCACCGCAATGGCGATGGCGCGGCAAGGTGCGGATGTTTTGGTGAGTGGGCGAAACGTTGATAGGGCGGCGATCGTCGTGGACGAGATTCGACGCATGGAACGACGTTCTGATGCAATCATTGGGGACTTGAGCTATCGCGCTGTTTGCGACCGCGTCGTTGAGGAGGCGTGGTCCAAGTGGAACGGCGTCGACGTTTGGTTGAATGTCGCCGGCATGGACATCTTGACCGGAGCCGCCAAGGAATGGTCGTTCGACTGGAAGCTTGCGAAGTTATGGGCCGTGGATGTTCACGCGACAATGTGTTTGTCGCGCGAAGTCGGTTCACTAATGCAGAAGCGCGGCCGGGGCGTTATCATCAACATGGGCTGGGATCAGGCGGACACCGGTATGGAAGGCGACAGCGGCCAACTCTTTGCGGCCACGAAAGCCGCGGTGATGGCATTTACGAAAAGCTTGGCCAAATCGCTGTCACCTGCTGTGCGGGTAAATTGTGTCGCCCCGGGTTGGATCAAGACAGCATGGGGCGAGTCAGCGTCTGCTGAATGGCAGCAGCGCGTGCTAAACGAAACACCGCTTAAGCGCTGGGGCACACCCGAAGACGTCGCTGGTGCGATTTGTTGGCTCGCCAGTCCGGCGGCGAGCTTTGTCACCGGCCAAGTGATTCGCGTCAACGGCGGCGTGGTGTAAGAGCTTTCGTCATGGACTTCGCCACTGTTGATCTCGAACGCCAGGCCCGGTGCGGCTTTCCTGAAGTGATCTTTGCGCCGGGCAAAACATGCCAGTGGCTCGAAGAGATTGTGCGCAAGTTGAGTGATGCCGGGCAGGATGTGCTGGCGACACGTTTGGATAATGAACAAGCACATTACTTGGCTGATCGGTTTCCAGCGGCCGAGCAGGATCAAATGGCTCGCACGTTTTGGTTGAAGCAATCAGCAGTTGTCGGGCCCCAGGGCCGGGTGGCGATTCTCACTGCGGGAACTGGTGATTTGCCGGTAGCTCAGGAGGCGGCTGTTACGGCGCGGGCGATGGGGGTTGCAGTCGACGTGATTGTGGATGTGGGCGTTGCCGGGCTGCACAGGTTGTTGAAGCGGCTGACCGAGTTCGTGTCGGCCGATGCCATCATCGTGGTCGCCGGCATGGACGGCGCTTTGCCAAGCGTGGTTGGCGGATTGGTTTCGTGCCCGGTGATTGCGGTGCCGACCAGCATCGGCTACGGCACGTCGTTCGATGGCGTGGCCGCGTTGCTGACAATGTTGAATGCCTGCGCGGCAAACGTGGTGACAGTGAACATCGACGCCGGCTTCAAGGCCGGCTACGTTGCCGCACTGATCGCCAAACAAAAAACCGAGGGCACTGGCCCTCGGTAATTCGTTTTTCAATGTACTGTACTCAATCTGCCGGACGAGCTTTGATCGGAGGCAGCGCCACCGGTGGCGGTGGAGCTGTGACTGGTACCGGCTGCGATATCGGCGTCGGCACAGCACCTACCGGTGGCAATGGTGACGGCGGCGGCATGCCCATAGATGGTGTAGGCGCGGGAGCTGGCGGCATGTCCATGCTCGGCGGCACCGGCTGCGGCAATGTGGGTGTCGGCGGCATCGGCGCGAGTGCCGGCGCAGGCATTGGCATTGAGTTTCGGGTCACGCCATCCGGCAAGCGAATGCCGTTGTTCGTCGTGGCATTCCCGTAAGGAGATGGCCCGTTGACCGACGGCAAGTCAAACTTGGCCGGTTGAACGTTGCCCGGTGTACCGGGAATCGACAGGCCCGTACCGGCTGGCGGCATCTGGTTGGCCGTTGAAGTTAATTGGGCGCCGGGCATGTTGGGCAGACTCGGTGCGTTGTTCGGATACTGTGGCGTTGACGCTTTCGTCACCGTGTTCGGCTGTCCGGAACTCGGGTTCGTAGCCAACGCCTGCTTGGTCGGCAGCGCCGGTAAGTTGTTGTTGCTCTTCGAGAACATGCTCGGGGTGCTGCATCCCATCGACATGACGCCAGCGAACAGCAAGCCCGTCCAGGCCCTTGTGGTCAAGGTCATCATCCGTGAACTCCCCATGGACGGGCACACCGGTGCATCCTGCTCCGGCGCTGTATCGCCCTGAATGACGGGCACATATCCGGACGCCCGCGAGCCGGTCAACCCCAACTGTTTGACCCGTGCCGCCGCGATATGCTAGCATCGAAGCATGACGGGCCTGACCTATTACAAGCGCTATCGAATGGAACTGGACCTACGCGCCATCTTGTCGCCGGCGCCCGCGCTTCCACAAGGCTATTCTTTCGTGGCATGGCACGACGATCTACTGGCACGACACGCCGACGTCAAATGGCAGTCATTCCATGACGAACCAGATACGCACATCTTCCCGAGCCTTGGCGACAGCGACGGCTGCGTCAAGCTCATGGAAGCGATTCGCTACCGTGCCGGCTTCTGCCCGGAAGCGACGTGGTTACTTTCGCACGGCAACGATGATTGCGGCACAGTGCAGGGATTAGTCGATGCGCGCGGCAATGGCGCGATCCAAAACGTCGGAGTAGTCGCTGGCTATCGCGGCCAAGGCTTGGGAAAAGCGTTGCTTCTCAAGGCACTGCACGGTTTTAGGAATGCGGGTCTGCGCTATGCGGTTCTGGAAGTGACAGCCCGCAACGCCGCCGCACTGGACCTGTATCGCCGGCTAGGTTTCCGTTGCCGGCGGTCGCTGTACAAGACGGCATACGCGTCGGTTGTTTCCGTCGCCGAACACACTTTCGTTCGGTAGAATCTTCGGTCGTTACCTAGCTTCACAAAATGCTCGGAGGCACGGACTTGGCCGCGGCC
>JANNLP010000687.1:0-2183 GCA_031396905.1 Gemmataceae bacterium | reverse complement strand
CCCGTCCTGGCGAATCGTCAATTCTCTTACCAACTCCTTGGCGTCGTACACTGTGGCAAGTGCATGCAGCACGCCTTCGGCGTGGACGGCGATGTGTCGGGCTTGCACGTCGGTGTAAACAAAGTTGCGGATCAGGCCGTGGCGGTTGCGGTCGAAGTTGATGCCGACCAACTCGCCAGCGCGGTTAAGGACCGGGCTGCCGGAGTTGCCGCCGATAGTGTCGGCCGTGGACACAATATTGAAAGGTGTCGCCAGATTGAGCGACTTTTGCGCTTTCTTCCAGCGTTCAGGAATGACGAACGGCTCCCGATGCTGCTGTTTTTCGGCCCGGTCAAACAACCCGGCAAAGGTCGTCTGAAACGGTAACTTTTGCCCATCGACTTCGTAACCTAGTACGGTGCCGAAAGCGAGCCGCAAGGTAAAGGTCGCGTCCGGGGCGACGGACCGGCCAAACTTGGAAAAGCGTACTTTGGCGATCTTGGCGTAGGCCTGACGTTCGGGTTCTTCCACATCGGTCTCAAATCGCCTTCGCGCCACGTGGCCAAGTGGTTCCTCAAAGGCGGCCAATCGGATCATGGTGTCTTTGCTCGCTCGAATCTCGGCCAATCCACCTTCGAATATTCTGCGCCGTTCGGCGACATCAAACAGCCTGCATCCGTCCACCAGTTCGGCGGCCCGCGTGACCGGCGGCTTGTTATCAAGAATCTCCTCGACATACTTATGCTCGCAGCCGAAATGCTCTGCAAGAAATGTCAGCGATGCCGTGAGCTTGACTTTTTCCAGTGCTGCCGCAATCGGCGCCGGGGAAAAAAGCTGGAACTTCAACGACTCCAGATTGGAATCACGATATTCTCGAAACCTTTCACCGCTGGGCTTGGGCAGTTCAAAAGCCATCCGGACCAGGTGGCGCGCGATGGTGTACAACTCGGAGACAAAGCCATCGCCGCGCTCGAACAATTGGTAAAACAGTTCCGAGTTTGCCCATTCAACGTGGATTACGTTGATGTCAGCCCATGCGCGAACATTCGGATCATGCTTCTGAAGTGCCTCTTCCTCTTCCCGTTTGCGTCGCATAACGGCCGGATCGAGAAGCCCCTGGTACTGCCCGGACACCGCCTTCCGCGCGTTGGCGTATCGATGCAAGTCCGTGGCGGCCATGCGACGTTCGTCCGGGCCGCGCTCGGAAAACTGCAATAGCGCCGCCTCCATCGCCCGCAACCGGCCGAGTGCATACGGGTGGCTGCGATCACGCCGGTGCAGCAACTTGGACACCGTCTCCAAGCGGTTTGTGGTGCCCGGATGGCCGCTGACAAAAACGAGGTCACCCTCGACGGGGAACTTGGTGGCCCACGGAAAGTAGTGCTGCACTTTGGCTGGCTCGTTGTTTTCGTATGCGCGGAAGAAGCAGACGTCGAAGCCGAAGCGCGGGTACTCAAAGTTGTCCACATCGCCGCCGAACGCGGCTGCGTTCGATTCCGGCGCAAACACCAGCCGCACGTCGGTGTATTTCTTGTAACGGTAAAGGTGATAAAGACCGCCCTGATACAAGGTCACGACATCGCTGCGCAGACCCGTCTTATCCAGTGATTCCTTCTCGATCTTGGCCATCACCGCGCGGCGGGCGGCGGCGGCTTCCGTGGCGGGCAAGCCAGCCTTCACCGCGTCTTCCACGCGCGCTGTCACATCTTCAATGGATTGCAAGACGTTGAGTTCCAGATCGGGGCACTTCAACTCGTCGGCGCGAGACCCGGCAAGAAAACCATCCATCAACAAATCGCGGCCAGCCTTGGTCAGTTTTTGCAGGGAGTCAGCGCCAATATGGTGATTGGTGACGATCAATCCCTGCGGCGAGACGAAACCGCCGGAGCCGCCGTTGTTGAATCGAACCGACGCCTTCATGGCGCGGTCGAGCCAGGCGTCGGTCAGGTCGAAGTTGTACTTCTCTTTCAGCAAGGCCCGCGGCGGGTCGTTGACCAGCCACATGCCTTCGTCGGCGGCAGCATTCATGGCACCCAGGGTCAGCAAGACAGTGGCGAAGGCAATTCGAGTTTTCAACATCACGACACCGGCAAACGGGCGACTATCGATTGTTGTACGGATACGAAACGGCGCAACAAAAAACCCCCGCGAGGTTGGCTCGCGGGGGTCGGGTCAGTTTTTGGAGGCCGAAGCGCCGCGAGGCG
>JANNLP010000640.1:0-4836 GCA_031396905.1 Gemmataceae bacterium | reverse complement strand
ATCGACCGATGCCGAGGGCGCTCCTTCGATGAGTCGGATGATACCCAACGGCAGCAGCACCATCGCGATCATGCCGCCGACTTTAATGATGGTCAGCAGCACTTGCAAACCGCCGCCCCAGCGCACGCCCCGGGCATTGACCAATCCTAGCGCGAGTATCGTGCCTTGAGCCAGGGCGTGAAGTTGCCAATAGCTCAGCAACTTGTCCACTTGTTGCGCTTGACACAACATGTTGTGCATCGATTCAGCAAAGATGACGGCGAGCGCCGCAATTGAGGCGGTGCGGATGACGGTGAAGTCCATCCAACCCCACATGAACCCGAAGGCGCGTCCAAAGGCTTCTTTCAAGAAGACGTAGTTGCCGCCAGCTTTGGGAAAGAGCACCGTCACCTCGGCCAGCGCCAGGCCGCCGAAAATGATCAATATCGCCATCAGCACCCAGGCACACATTGCGACACCGAATATCGGCATGGTTTCAGCTACGACGGCCGGTTTCTTGAAGATGCCAGAGCCGATCACGGTGCCGACCACGATCGCCGTGGCGGTGATCGGGCCAAGCACTCGCTGAAGCGTGTTGGCTGGTGTTGGCTGATTGCGGTTGGTCATGCTTTGCATCTCGAGGGAGGCTTGACGCCTGTTGTATAATTTTGCACGATCCCGCAATAACGACCGCAACCTGGCATTGGCCGCCGCGTAACTCTCATTGCATTGTCCGGCCGATCAGGTACACTCAATTTACCGGCTTTTCTCGCAGATTATCTGTGATGGCGCCTTGTCGTCCTCGCTGTTTTTTGGATTTACAACATGAACATGCGCGCGAACTCACTTTCCAATTTCCGTAAACGTTGTCGCCTCCGCCCTTATCTACAAGCTCTGGAAACACGTATCGCCCCGGCCGTGTTTTATGTTGATGATCTTACGGACGATGATGTCGGTAACCCCAAACCCGGTACATTGCGTTACGCCGTCAACGAAGCCAACAACACGCCGAATTCGGGCAACCTCCCGGATGACATCATTATCATCCGAATGGGAATGATCCCGATGTCCGCGCCGTTAACGATCGGCGAATCGGTAGTGATCGATCCTTTTGGGGCGTCGGAGGTGTCCATCGACTTTAGCAAGATGACCACCGGAGGACCGGGATTTAAGATCTGCCCCGAGCAAGCCGGCACCGGCGCTGTCACCTTCGTGGGTCTTACGATAACCGGAACGAAGAATGGTCCGGCCATTTTTGCCATGGATCGCGACGTCGTCATCCGGGATTGCGAAATCACGGGCAATACCAACAGTGGCCCCGGCGGCGGGGTATATTTCACGTCCAAGGGAGTCAACCAACTCACCATCGAACGCAGCACCATTGCTCAGAATTTTTCCGGCGGCGACGGCGGCGGCGTTTTTGTCAAAGGAAATGGCCCGGACAGCGAATTGGTCGTCGTTCACAACTCGACGATTTCGACTAACACCGCCAAAGGCAATGGCGGCGGTCTCGCCGTGGGCGGACTTACCGGACTTGTGGTCATGCGTTTTGCCACCATCACGGCGAACACGGCTGACGGCACCAACTCCAAGGGCGGCGGCGTATCTCTTGGCGACAATGGCATGACCATTGTCAGCTCCATCATCTCCGGCAACACGAATTCCGGGGCCGTTTCCTCGCCGGATATTTACGCAGCTGTTGCGGTGGATCGGCTCTACAGCGCGGTTGGCTCGCCCAACGGTTTCATCACCGGCACGAATACCGCAAACCTGGCGTTCGGCACCAACCTTATGCTCGGCGGACTTCCTCAAACCATTAACAGTACCGTCAACGGCGGCGAAACGCGGACGCACGCTTTGCAAGCTGGCAGCCCGGCCATTGATGCGGGCTTCAACCAGTTCCCCGCACTTTTCTTCAATGATCAACGCGGCCCGGGTTTCGCCCGCAGTGTCGGCCAAACAGCCGACATTGGAGCATACGAAAGTTCAGATATTCCGTTCGCCCATTCCAAACGCATGGATGTTTCGACTTCCGGCGCGACGACATTTGCCGTCATGGTTGTTTACACCGATGACATCGCGATCAATGTGGGATCCGTTGGCGTCAACGATTTGCAAGTGACCGGCCCCAACGGATTCACGACCAGCACCGCTCTCAGCGTATCGCTCGACGTGCCTGCAAACGGTACTCCGCGAATTGCGACCTATACATATGCCGCGCCGGGCGGTTCATGGGGTGTTACGGACAACGGCACGTACACGACGACACTGCTGGCCAATCAGGTCTTTGACGTCGATGCGGTGGTTCATGCCGTGCCGACCGGTTCGCTTGGCGATTTCTATGTTGGGATCGCCATTGTGGTGAACGAACTTGGCGATGCCACCGTCGCCAATGGGAAGACGAGTATCCGTGAAGCCATCGCCCTGGCCAACACTATCGTCTCCGGCCCGACCGGTAAGAATGGCGTTGCCACGCCGATTGTCTTTGACCCGACTGTCTTTAACGTCCCGACGATGATTCAAATCACTCCGGCCAATGGCGGCGAGTTGCTCATCACCGTCCCGGTGACGATCCTCGGGCCAGCACCGCGCCTGACATTGAGCGGCGGCAACACCAACCGCATTTTCAACATCAATGTGAACAACGCCCTGTTTACCGACCCGTCATTGCGGCTGGTAACTATCAGCGACCTAACGCTCACCGCCGGCACCATTGCCGGTACCGGCGGCGCTGTGTTTGTCCAGGATGACCTGGTAACGATCAACGACTCGACGATTAACAACAACAAGGCAAGTATCAACGGCGGTGGCATCGGCACCGGCAATGGTGGCTCGGTGTCACTCATCCGCACCACGGTCGATGGCAACACCGCAACCAATGGCGGCGGCGGCGTTTTCGTGTCCGGCAGCGGCACACTGAATGTTGATAGCAGCACCATCTCGGGCAACACCGCCACCAATCAGGATGGCGGCGGCGTTTACATGTTCCAAAGCAGCTCCATCAACTCGTCCATCGTCAATAGCACGATCTCCGGCAATAGCGGCCGACGCGGCGGCGGCATCTTCCTCGGCCAATGGCAAGCGGCCGGCCAGTTGAAAATCTACAACAGCACGATCACGAATAACAAAGCCAACACCATTCCCGATGGCGGCGGCATCCTCGTCAGCGGCGATGTGAACAACAAGTCGGGAACCCTGACGCTGAACAGCACGATTCTTGCCGCCAACATCGGATCAAACGGCCCCGACCTGCAGTTCCTTGCCCCGCTCGCGAATCAACCAGTCGCCGGCAACAACAACCTGGTCGGCGTGGCCAACGTCGGCAATTTCACGCTGACGGGTACCGGCAACCTCACCGGCACGCTCGCAGCACCGCTGAATCCGCAGCTTGGACCGCTCGCCAACAATGGCGGCCCGACGTTGACCCACGCCTTGTTACCCGGCAGCGTGGCCACCAATGCCGGCAACAATGCACTTTGCCTGGAACGCGATCAGCGCGGTTTCCAATTGGACCCGAACTTTCAGTTGTCCATCGGCTCATTTGGAACAAACATCGTGGCTACGCAGGCCCAAGTTGTGACCGTTGCGATCAACTCGAAATTGTTGACGCCGGTCGATAAGGCCCAACGATCGTACGTGTCGGACGTGGCAATCACGTTCGATTCCACGGTGACATTCACCGGCACGGCCGCAGCGGCATTCGCGCTCGACAAGGTTGGTGGCGGGTCCGTCACACTTGCCGCCAACGTGGATAATTCGGGTCCCGGCACGGTGGTCACGTTGACATTCATCGGTGGGTCCGTCAACGCGACATCATTGGCCGATGGTCGATACAACCTGCGTGTGATTTCTGCGCAGATCACAAACGGTCTGGCCGGGGGCGATTTCAACTTCAACCAGCCGGCCTTTCCTGCCACGCTCGACCCGACGAAGATCTTCCGCATCTTCGGCGACTACACCGGCGACGGCAATGTGGCCGCCAACGACTTCATCCAGTTCCGCTTGGCACTCGGCAACAGCTCGCCACCGTTCCAGTTGTTTGACTTCGAAAACGACGGAGCCGTTGCGGCCAGCGACTTCATCCAGTTCCGCTTGCGTTTCGGCGGCTCGATTTGACTTGCGCGAGAGCCAGTCCTGAAGAGCTGGCTCTCCTTACAATACTCTCGCAAACACTTTCATCGGTAGGGTTTGGCCATGACCGATCAGGACATCATTGACGCCGCGGTGAAAATTGCCGACGAGACCGAGCGATCGCATTATCTGGAGCGGGCCAGTCAAGGCGATACCTCGCGACGCAGGCGGTTGGAAGCTCAAGTCGTACAAGCGTTCGTCGGTGCCTATGAGAAAACCGGCGAAGCTCCGCTGCCACCCATGGCCACGATGACGTCTGCGGCTACGCCACCGACGCGACCGGCGACGCCCAGCCCGTTTGCTGAAGATGGCGGCCACGGTGCAATCTTGACGCAAGGCGGTCGCATCGGGCCTTACAAGTTGTTGCAAAAACTTGGCGAAGGCGGCATGGGCAGCGTCTGGATGGCCGAGCAGGAGAAGCCCGTCCGCCGCACTGTCGCCTTGAAGGCCATCAAGCCGGGCATGGATAGCGACCGCGTGCTGGCCCGGTTCGAAGCCGAACGTCAAGCACTGGCGCTCATGGATCATCCCAACATCGCCAAGGTGTTGGACGCCGGCACGACGGAAAACGGCTGCCCCTATTTTGTGATGGAACTGGTCAAAGGCGTACCCATCACCAAATTCTGCGACGATCAGAAGCTGGACATCAAATCCCGGTTGGAACTATTCATACCAATTTGCCAGGCGATACAGCACGCTCATCAGAAGGGCATCATCCATCGCGAC
>JANNLP010000630.1:0-9281 GCA_031396905.1 Gemmataceae bacterium | reverse complement strand
TCCGGCGTGTAGTCGAATACCTCGACGGACACCCAGCCCGCATATTCCATTTGCGTCAGCGCCGCCACGATCGGGCCAAAGTCGGTGGTGCCGAAACCGGGACCACGGCCATTGGCATCATTGGCGTGGAAGTGCATCGTGCGGCCAATATGTTGGCGAACGAGTGCCGGCGTCGGCGTCGCTTCGGACGCCATCGCTTTGACATCAAGATGCAGATTGACCTTGGGATGCCCGATGCGGTCGGCCAGCGCGATCGCCTCGGCGCAGGTGTTGATAAAGTTCGTCTCAGTCGGTGCCAATGGTTCCAGACCGAGCCGCACGTCGGTTTCATCGAGGATGGGCAGCACGTATTGAAACGTATCCACGGCGTAATCATCGGCTTGTTGTCGCGTGACATCGCCGACGACTTTGCGTTGTAGCGGCGAGCCGAAGACGAGGATGTCTCCGCCGAGATCACGGCAGGCACGGGCCAACTCGCCAAGGTACTCGCCGGTTGCTCTGCGAATTGCCGGGTCGGCACTGGTGACGTGGAAGCCTTCGGTCTTAGCCAACAGCCAATGCAGGCCGACGATTGTTAACCCGGTGGCTTCTGCAGCTCGCCGTAGTTCGCGGCGCTGTTCGGCCGACACATCGGTGATGCGCGGGGCCAATGTGAATGGCGCGAGCTCCAACCCGGTGTAGCCGGTCGCTGCGACGAAATCACACACTTTGCCGTGATCCCAGCCGCCGAACGTCTCATTGCAAATCGCATATCGTAGGTTCATGGCAGCACCACCGTGCGCGGCGGTTGGTCGGCAAGCAAAAGGCGAACGGGCTGGTTATTTCGTGTCGCCTTCTCGGCTTCGCGATAAAACTCTGTGGGGTTGTGGACGGCTACGCCGTTGACTTCGGTGATTGTACCGGTGTAGTCGCCGAGCTTCGCGTACTCTGCCCGGCTACCCTTCTCAATGTCACGGACACGGACGACGACGCCATCGGGCATCGACTGGTCGGAACTCGTCATAGCGATGCTGGCATAATCCACCCACAGGCCGTGAACCGCAGCTGGTCGATTGCGGAAGATGCCGTATTCCGGAATGTTCATTTTAACCAGCGTGACTGTCACTGAACGTGGACGCGGTTCGTTTCGTCGCTTGAATTGAATGATGGCTTCACGCCCCGCCAAACCCAGGCCGATGTGCAGAAACAGGTCATCATGCTCGCGAATGGGTTGGCCATTCACTTTCAGAACTTCATCGCCGGCTTGTAATCCAGCCCGGTCGGCGGGCGAGTTCTGCGTGATGCCGTCCAACACGACTTCCGAGCCACGCCTGGTATTCCCCCGTAATGTCTTTACGCCGAGGTAGCCGTATTCGACTTCTTCGCCCCTTCGCAAAACCTCGATGACACGCCGCAAGCCGGCTTCGATGGGTATCGCATAGCCACCGCTGAATTCGCCGCCAGCAAGCGCCGCATGGGATGTGCTTAGGCCGACAAGTTTGCCATCCAGGTCAACGAGTGCGCCGCCGCTGCTGCCGGTAGCCATTCTCGCATCGGTTTGCATGAGTGTCCCGTAATTGTGAATAGAGAGACTCCGCTCGCTTTCCTGAATGTTGCCTGGTGCGCGACGGCGCAAGTTGCTCACGATGCCCCAGGTTGCACTCGGGCTGCCATCGCGGAAGCCAGCCGCAAAAGGGTGGGACAACCCGACGACGACGCTGCCCTTTCTCAAATCTTCGCCCCGGCCGAAGGTGATCGGCGGCGTTTCCAGCCGCTGATCGTCGAGTATCAGGACAGCAAGATCGGAACGATTGTCGGCGGCATAAATGGTCGCGCGGCTCCGCCGCGACTCGCCGCCGTTGATGCCATTCAGGCGCACGACGATGGACTTGGCGTCGCGGACCACGTGATAGCAGGTGAGAACAAGTCGATGATCGATGACGACGCCGGAGCCGAAGTAGTCGGGCACTTCATCCGACTTCTCCGCGTCCATATCCCGGCGGCTGACAAAAATGCAAGCGACAGAAGATTCCGAAGCGGCTACCGCGGACTTGAACGATTTCTCCATCGCGCGCAAATCAGCTTCCTGACCCGCCGCGATGGACGCCGCCGCCAACCAGCAACCGAAGATGGCAATACGACCAATCACACTTCTGATTATGGCGGAGTCGCCGTATTTTCCAAGCCGCTTGCGGCTTAGCGCGTCGTTATTGCAGCTTAGGGCGTGGTTCCCATTACTCCCATTACGACGCGGACCACCTTTTCCACACCGTCATCAATCATGGTAACGACGCCATCGTCCATGCGCTGATCGTTGACCAACACATCGACCACGCCGGTCTCAACGCCGTTTGGGTTCTCGACTGCGATGCGATAGTTCGTCTTTCCGAAGCGGTACTTCATCGCAAAGCCTGGCCAATCCGGCGGAATACACGGTTGCACGCGCAGCTTGTCGCCCTGAATGTGCAGACCCAACAACTCCTCAACAATGACACGCCAATACCATGACGCGGAGCCGGTGTACCAGGTCCAGCCTCCCCGGCCAATATGAGGCGAGCGCCCATATACGTCGGCGGCGACAACGTACGGCTCGACTTTGTATCGATCCACGCGCTCGGCGTTTTCACTGAGACGTATGGGATTAAGAATGTCGATGAGTTCCTTGGCACGCTTGCCGCGACCGAGCTTGGCGATGGCCATCACCAGCCAGGTGGCCGCGTGAGTATATTGCCCGCCATTCTCGCGGATGCCCGGCACATAGCCTTTGATGTAACCCGGCTGCAAACTTCCGTGATCGAACGGCGGCAGAAACAACAGCAACAAGCGATCATTGACACGAACAAGCCGTTCTTCGACCGCGGCGATGGCCCGGTTGGCCCGCTCGGGGTCGCCGCCGCCGGCAATCACGGCCCAACTCTGCGGTAGCGAGTCGATCTGGCATTCATCGTTGGTCGCGCTTCCGAGCGGCGTGCCATCGTCGAAGTACGCACGGCGATACCAGGCGCCGTCCCAGGCGTTGTGTTCGATGGCATGAATCAGCTCAGCGGCTTTGTCGAGATAGTCCTTCGCGCGCACTTTGTCGCCGCGCGCCTGGCATAACGGCGCGAACCGTTTGTAAACATCCGATAAGAACCACGCGAGCCAGACGGATTCGCCGCGACCCTCGTGGCCGACGCGGTTCATGCCGTCGTTCCAGTCGCCGCAACCCATCAGCGGCAAGCCATGCAAACCACGCGGAGCCGCACGATCCAGAGCCCGCACACAGTGTTCATACAGCGGTGCGACCTCGTCGCTGACGCTGGGCAAGCCGTAATCCTCGTCCTGGCCTTCGGCAAGCTGAGCCGCTTTGATGAATGGCGCTTTGGCATCGAGGATGCTCGTGTCGCTGGATTTCTCGATGTAGAACGCGGTGACATAGGGCAGGAACAAATAATCATCGGAGAAGTGCGTGCGGACGCCTTTGCCGCCCGGCGGATGCCACCAGTGCTGAGCGTCGCCTTCGAGAAACTGCCGCGCTGCCGCCCGCAGAATGTGGGCCCGCGCCAGTTCCGGTCGGCCGTACACGAAAGCCATGCAATCCTGTAACTGATCGCGATAACCATACGCGCCGCCCGACTGATAGAACGCGGTGCGCCCCCAGTACCGGCATGCCAGCGATTGATACGGCAACCAGCGGTTGACGAGGATGTTAAGCCCGACATCGGGAGTGCGGGCTTCGATGGTTCCAAGAAACTCATCCCAGCGATGCACGTTGTCGCGGTAGGCCTGCTCGGCGTTGGCCGGTTCGCGGAAACGCATCGCCAACATCCGGGCAACTTCATCGTTGGCCGCTTGACCGAGGACGAAGACAATTTCCTTCGCTTCATCCGGGGCCAACTCAAACTTGGCCATGATGCCGGCGCAGGGATCAAGCCCGGTACCGTGGCGATTGGAAAGTTCGGTGCGATGCAGCGCGGCCGGATCGGCAGCGCTGCCGTTGCGACCGAGGAACTCCGTGCGATCGGCAGTGATGGTACGCGGCCGCAGATTCACGTCGGCGAAGGCGACGGCCGTGCCAAACTCGGGGTTGTATGCATTTCGAGCGAACAAGGCGCCGCTCTCACCATCGATGTCGGTGAAGATGTGAAGGCTGGTGGCTTCACGCGTGCCGCCGAGAACCCACTCGGCAAAGAACGTTGCCGACAAGCGGCGATGTTGCCCGCTGCGATTGGTAATGAGCAGCCGCAGCATTTTCACCGGATCGTCCGTCGGCACCGACATGCGCAGTTCCTGCTGCAACCCGGTATGCACGCGCTCGAATACGGTATAGCCCTGACCGTGCCGGGCGCGGACCCACCCATTGCCTCGGGGCGAACATGGCAGCGCCGTCACACTCCAGAATTCGCCCGACTGTTCGTCACGCAAATAGAGGGCTTCGCCGACGGTGTCGCTCACCGGATCGTTGGTCCACGGCGTGAGGCGATTCATCTGGCTGTTGCCAGCCCACGTGCAGCCGCCGCCCGCTTCAGTGACCACGAAGCCGGCCTGCGCGTTGGCGACCACGTTGGACCACGGCATCGGTGTGCCCGGCCCGGCCGGATCGTACGTGATGACGTATTCGTGGCCATCTTGCGTGAAGCCGCCGATGCTGTTGTCGAGAATCAGATCGGGCCGCGGCGCGAGTTGATTCGAACCTTGAACCGTCGACCGCTCCGGCACCAGCGGCGGCGGATAGGCCGGTATCTTCTCCGGTAAATCCATTTGATCGGACAGGGAACCGCGCTCGCCGAGCAATACGACACGAGCACATGCCGCCAGCAGATGGCGATCCTCCAGCGACATCTGGTCCGTCTTGCGGACAAAGACGCCGCCGGGTCGATCAAAAAAAGCGTTGATGTCGCCGGCGCGGACAACGTACATGATCTGTTCATGAAAGGCTTCAAGATAGCCTTCCGCGTGCTCGTTCATCACAACGAGGTCGGCCGAAAAACCGTTGACGCGCCAGAAGTTGTGCGCGGCGGCCACCTGACGCAACAATCCAAGTTCATCGCCGTCCTTGACACGCACCAGCACGATGGGCAGATCGCCGGAGATGCCGAACTTCCATAAGCCCGGCTGGGCCTGACGATTGCCGCGAATCTGTTCGGGTGTCGCTCGAAGTTGCGTCGATGGATGCAGCACCATGCCCGCGAGCCGCTGATACAGATGCGACTCTTCGACGGTGACGTGCAAATCGCGGAGCTCGACGTGACTATGCGCCCAGGCCAGGTCGAACACACGGATGACGGCGTGATAGGCGTTGTACTGGTCGGCCAGGCCCAGTGCCTCTTCACGTGTGTCGGCAAAGGCCAGCGTGAAGGCGATGCTCGCGCTGGCACCGGGTTCCACGTGCAGCTTTTGCCGCAGACTCATGCAGGGATCGAGCACAGGTCCGGTGGTGCCGGTGAGTTCCACACCGGCGTCCATGCTTTCAGGCCGGCTGGGATCGCGGCGCCGACCAAGAAAGCGGGCGCGATCGGTCTCGAATGTCGGCGGTCGCTTCGCCCGGCCTTCGGTCGCCAGGGTATGCACCGCCCAATAGGGATTGGTGTCCGAAGCGCGGGGCCGGCGACGACATAGCAGCGCTTTTTGCGCTGGCACCCATTCAGTTTCCAGAAACAACTTGTGAAACGCCGGGTGCGACAGGTCCGCGCCACGCCCGACCAATGCAATCTCGGCGTAGCTGGTGACATCCAGGTCAGCGGCCTTGGTGCCGTGATTGGTGACAGTCACGCGGCGGACTTCGACATTCTTTTCGGGCGAGATCGTGATTTCCGTGTGGGTCTCAAAGTCGCCATCGAGCCGGCGAAAGTCCACCTTGTCCACGGAAAATGTGACCTCGTAGCGATCCGCAATGGTGCCGACAGGGTGATGCCCCACCGACCAGTACTTGCCGGTGCCGCGATCGCGGACGTAAATGTAGTGGCCGTGCGCATCCCGGGTGCGGTCCTCGCGCCACCGGGTCACATCCACACTGCGACAAGTGCTGTAGCCGCTGCCCGCGTTGGTGACGACCGCTGAATATTGGCCGTTCGAGAGCAAATGCACTCGCGGCCCGGGTGTCTCGGCCGTTGTCAGCTTACGCACAACCGGAATCTGCAACGTCAACGCCACCCGCCGTGTTGATTCATCATCTTCGGGCGGAATGACAACCGGGGCATCGACCGGCACTTTCTCTTGCAACAATAACTCGTTGGCCCGCACCATCGGCTCGGCACGCAATCGCTGCGGCATGACATCGTCCAGCAGGCGATTGGCCAGTGCGATGAAACCCATGCCCTGATGGTGGGCCATGTATTGGCGAACCACCAGGCAGCGCTGGTCGGCAAGCAATCGGCGGCGCGTGAAGTCGATGGCTTCATACACGCCGAACGGACCTTCGCCGCCGAACTTGCGTAACTCATCCAAGTTGAGACGCACGGCATGTGGATCGATGACCGTGGCCATCAACGTCGCATAGGGCGCGATGACCACGTCGTTTTGCAGTCCGCGTTTCAAGCCGATCCCGGGCACGCCAAACGATTGGTATTGGTACGTCTGGTACGCATCGAGAACGTAGTAACCCGACTCGCTGACACCCCACGGCACACCGTTCTTATGGCCAAACTCAATTTGCCGTGCCACAGCGGCGCGCTCACAAGTGTCGAGCAGCGTGTTCGGGAACGTCGGCAGCAGCAGTCGCGGCATCAAGTATTCGAACATCGTGCCGCCCCAGCTCAGCAAACCTTGCATGCCTGCGGCCGACGTGACCGGCCGGCCGAGTTGGAACCAATGCTTGCGCGGCACTTCGCCGCGTGCCACCGCCAGGAAGCTGATGATGCGACATTCGGAAGCGAGCAAATCGTAATGGGCATTGTCCAGCCGACCGACAGCCTTATTAAAGCCGATGGCAAACAGGTGCCGTTCCGGGTTGTACAGAAAGCCGAAGTCCATCTCGGCGGCCAGCTTGTCGCTGCGATGCGAATGGCTGCGCAGATCTTTGGCCAACGTCACGACCGTGGAGGATTCCACGAGTTGCAACAGGCGACTGATCAGCTTGTCGCGGTGCGGCCGCAGCTTCTCCAGGTCGGCCCGGATCGCCGGCAGCCGAGCCGCCCACTGACCGACACCGGCCGGTGTGATCAATGTCTTTGCCAACCGGTCACGAACTTCGACCAATTCATCCGGCACCGGCATCTCAGCCAGTTCAGGCACATCTGCAACCCACGGGCAGATCGCCTGCAACTCGCCGGCCAGATCGTAAATCTGCTCGCGCAGACGATTGGCCCAGCGCTGTAAATCCTCGCACGGCATCCGCTCGGCTTGCTTGTTGACCAGGTCGGCAATAGGTCGGGCCTGTTCTAGCAGGTCCTGCACCCAGTCGTTCCAATCCGAGAGGTCGGCCGGCACATTCGCCAACTTGGTGCGCATTTGCCGATAGCGTGATGCCAGCGGCTCTCGCGTTGCCAGCGAAAGTTGCAGCGTATCGAAACCCTCCTCAGCTAGTGCCATCGTGTCGGCGATGCCATGCAAATGTTGCGGCCCCGGCACGGATTCATTGAGTTTTTCGAGTAGGCCCTGTTTGAGAACGAAGAGGCACGCGAGCAGGTTGCCGCTATCCACGACCGAAACATATGCCGGGTGCAACGCCGCAAGCGATCGTGTGTCGTACCAATTGAGAATGTGGCCACGAAACGTTTCAAGCTTGTCCACCGTATCGAGCGTTTGCCCGATGCGTTCGCTCAACTTGCCGGTACCGAGAAAACCGAAGTCGTGAGCCGCGAGCGTCGAAAGAACCAAAAGACCGATGTTCGTCGGCGACGTGCGATGGGCGATCTCACCCTTCGGCGACTCCTGATAGTTGTCGGGCGGCAGCCAGTTGTCTTCCGGTCCCACAAATGTCTCGAAGAAACCCCATGTCTTGCGAGCCAGTCGCCGCAGCGCTTTTCGATCGTCATCACTAAGCACGATTTCCTGAATGACGAGCGGCTGGCTCACCCACCATGCCAGCGCCGGCGACGCCAGCCACAGTAGCAACAGGGGCAGCGCAGCGGGCAATGCGTATACGTTCCACACGGCCACGACCAGGATGAACGCCCATGCGAACATGCTGGTCATGCCCATCGACGTCAGAAAGCTCTTGAAGTCGGTGCCGAGTCGCCGCTCGGTGGCGGCAGCGGTTTCCCATTCCAGCAAATGCCGCCGAGTGAAAAACAGGCGATTCAACGTCGTCGTGATGGCGTTGAGGGACAATCGCGCTTGATCGAGTAACAACCCCGTGCTGAGTATGCACTGTTTTGCAGTTCCCGCCACGGTGCCGCGAGCGGCACGGTAGGCCCCCACGGCGGAGCCGGCCAGCGAATCCCACGTGATGTTGGCGACGAAGATCAACAGCGGCCAGCACGTCACTGCTAAGGCAAGAAACGTCCACAACCATACCGAGCCTGGCAGCACCGTCCAGCCAAGCATGATCATGACAACGACGCCGGTGCCCACCAGGCTGCGTCGCAAATTGTCGAATATCTTCCAGCGCTCGACGAGGCCGAGGACATTGCGACGTCGCACCTGCTTGCCATCGACTTTGGCGGGCGTCGTTCGACCCAGCCACGGTAGCAATTGCCAGTCGCCGCGAATCCAGCGATGCTCGCGCTGGGCATAGGCGTGATAGCGCGCGGGGAATTCGTCGAACAACTCGATGTCGGTGGCCAGCGCGCATCGCGCAAAGTTCGATTCAATGAGGTCGTGGCTGAGGATGTGATTGTCCGGAAATGCCGTCTCGGTGGCGGCCTCGAAAGCATCGACATCATACATGCCTTTGCCGATGAAGCTGCCCGCGCCGAACAGATCCATGTAAACATCGGACACGGCACTCTGATACGGGTCGATGCCTGCCGAGCTTGCCAACAGCCGCGCAAATCGCGACCGCGTTCCGGTCATGAACAAAAAGCTCATGCGCGGTTGTCGGGACGTGCTCGGGATCGAGTTGGGCCCCGTGGCGCACCTGCCACGGGCGAGAACCCCCGAGCGGGTGCCGGTTGTCTTGGGCAGCCATTCGTATTTCCATCCGATCATGCAAGGTTCGTTTTCTTCCGCGAATTCGAACGTAAGGACTACGGCGCACCGCCGACTGAGTTTGCATCGGAAGTCGTACTGATGTCCGGCCTGCCCGGCGCGGGCAAGGACTTCTGGATCCGCCGGCAACTGCCGAACCACGAGGTGATCAGCCTTGATATGCTGCGTATCGAGATGGGCGTCGCGCCTTCCGATCCGCAGGGCGTGGTGTTGCAGCGCGCTCGTGAGATTGC
>JANNLP010000549.1:0-2479 GCA_031396905.1 Gemmataceae bacterium | reverse complement strand
AAAGGATCGCGCGGGCGGTTCTTCCGGTTTTTTCGGTGTGCCGGGTTCAATCATCGTCAAAGACACGCGGCGGCGGTCGTTGTCCACCGTCATCACCCACACCGTTACGACGTCGCCGACGGCGACAAACTCGTGCGGGTTGCGCACGAAACGGTTGGCAAGTTGACTGATGTGAACCAATCCGCTGTCTTTGAGGCCCACGTCCACGAATGCGCCGAAATCCACGACGTTCAGCACGGTGCCCTTCAACTCCATGCCGGGCTTCATGTCTTCAATCTTGAGCACGTCACGGCGGAAGATCGGCGGCGGCGAATCATCGCGCGGATCCACTCCCGGTTGCGTCAGCGCGTCCAGTGTCTCCCAGATCAGCGGCTCAATGACGCCGTGTTTTTGCGCCAATTCAGGCGGTCGAACGGGCGCCAGCTTGTCGCGAAACTCGTTCAGCTTGCCTTTGTCACGCAGGTCGGCCGGCGCGAAACCCACCTCTTCGAGTATTTTGCGGGCCAGCTCATAATGCTCCGGATGAATGACCGTGACATCCAGCGGTTCATCGCCATCGCTGATTTTGAGGAACCCGGCGGCCTGGGCATAGCGGTCCTGCCCTATCGACGGAATCGCGATCAATTGTTCCAGCGATTTGAACGGTCCGTTTTTTTGCCGATGCTCGACGACCTCGCGGGCTACAACTTGATTGAAGCCGGCGACATGACGCAGCAAAGGCACGCTGGCCGTGTTGATATCCACACCCACATGATTGACGCATGATTCAACGACCGCTTCCAATGCGCCTTTGAGGTGTTTGCCGTGGACATCGTGTTGGTACAAGCCGACGCCGACGTGCTGCGGGTCAATCTTCACTAGTTCGCCGAGCGGGTCTTGCAGCCGCCGGCCAATGGAAATGGTGCCACGCAGCGCCGTGTCAGCCGATGGAAACTCCTCCCGGCCCACCGCGCTCGCCGAGTAATCACTGGCCCCGGCTTCGTTGACAATGACGTAAACCAGTTCTTCCGGCCCATGCGGCAACTCGGCCAACTCGGCCTTTAACGTCTCGATTTGTGACGGGGCAGGGGGCGGCGGCGGTGCCGCAGGTGGCGCGGCCACCGCTTCCGCAACCGGTGGCTCAATTGGCGTTTCCACCTTTTCTGAATCGGGAGGCGCGGCCTCAGCTACCGTTTCCGGGGCAGTAAAAGTGACGCCAGTCGTCGCGGTCACCGGAGTTTCGGCAACGACTTCCACGGCCGTGAAGACAATGCCTTCCGGCGCGGTCACGACGTTGGTATCAACTGGCTTTTCCGGCTTTGCAGCTACGACTGGCTTGGTATCAGTCTCCTCGGGTACCGGCTCGCCACGCCGGCGCTTATCGCAAATCTGGATGACCTCGGCGACCAATTCTTCGGTTTCGCGGCAGGCGCTGCCGTTGCCAATGGCGATCACATGCGGCTGATGCTTGCGGATGAACTTCTCTAGGATCAACCGGCCTTCGCCGCGCTGCTTCTGCGGCATGTGCGGGTACATGGTGCCATCTTCAAGCGGCGTGCCATTTTCATCCAAAGCGCAGATGCGACATCCGGGACGAAACCCCGGGTCGATGGCCAACACGCGCTTGCCACGCAACGGCGGCTGCATCAGAAGGCCGCGCAAATTGCGGGCAAACACTTCCACGGCATGATGCTGTGCGACTTCTGTGAGTTCCCGGCGAATTTCGCGCTCAAGTGCCGGCAGCACGGTCTTCGCGAGCGACTCGTCGACGCACGATTCCAGCAGTTCCTTATGCGGATGCTCGGTCCAGTTAGGTAGATAACTCAGAGCAACCTGGCGCACGATGGCATGATCGTACTCAAAGCGAATCGACAATATGTTCTCGCGTTCCCCGCGGTTCAGGGCCAAAATTCGGTGCGCCGGCACATGATTGGCCGGCTCCGAATACTTGAAGAAGTCCTTGTACTCCGAACCTTTGCCTTCGGGCAACTTCTCATTGCGGCTGGCGGTGAGCGTGGCAATATCCCAGAGGCATCGGCGAATGGCACCGCGCATGTCAGCCGTTTCAGCGATCATCTCGATGAGGATGTTCTTCGTGCCGAGCAACACCTCTTCGGTGGTGTTGATTTGCTTTTCGGGGTTCACCATGCCCGGCAACACTTCGTCGAGCTTGGCAGCCACCGGGTCGTTGCCCCAAATCGCCTGGGCGAACGGTTCCAGCCCACGATCGCGGGCTTCACCGGCCAACGACTTCTTCTTAGGTTTGTAAGGCAGATACAGATCTTCGAGTCGGCGCGGGAAGTCGGCTGCGACAATGGCTTCGCGGAGGCCGTCTGTCAGCTTGCCTTGCGTTTCGATGCTCTTGAGAATATTCTGTTTGCGATCAGCGAAATTGCGCAGTTGTTGCACGCGGTCGTGAATCAGTCGCACGGCCGACTCGTTCAGCCCGCCGGTGCGTTCCTTGCGGTAGCGGATGATGAACGGGACAGCGTTTCCCTCA
>JANNLP010000529.1:0-3072 GCA_031396905.1 Gemmataceae bacterium | reverse complement strand
TGGCGCGGCTGATCACCGGCGTCGGCGTGAAGCCATCGTCACGCTTCATCACCACCTGAGCGCAATTGGCCGCGAATACTTCCAATGCTGTGCGCTGGGCAGGGCCTGAGAGCGCATGGGTGTCTTTGCCCATGTACAACGGGCCGGTGTAATTTTCCTGGGCACGATAATCACAAATCGCTTGAGCAATGGCAAGAATGTGCGCTTCAGTAAACGTGCCATCCAGCGACGTGCCGCGATGGCCACTGGTGCCGAAGGCGACGAGTTGGGTCGCGTCGGCTAGGTCCGGCTTGCGTTCGTGATAGGCGCGTTCCAGTGCGGCGACGTCAATCAACATGTTCGCGGGAGCAGGTTTGCCGGCACGGGAGTCGAGTGACATGGTTAGCGCTTGAGTTAGGAACCGGTTTCGTCGGAAATCACGATTCCAGTTGGCTCGGATTCAAGATAGGTTTTTCGCCAAATCAAGTCGTCTATTTCTTCCTTCGACAACGCACTTTCAATATTTGGGCGCGTCAAAATATGGTCGATGAGTTCATGCAGGACCGCTACCTTCTGTTGATACGGCAACGCGGTAAACCCGAGCGATTCAATTGTCGGCGCCATGTTGAGTTCCTCCCGTCGTCATTCTACCCCACTACCGTCACCATTTCGAGTTCATCCGTCGCCAAATCCAGTACCGCGCAGGTGGGCACTTTGACTCGTTGCAATGCACCGGGGTTGCAGATCAGGGTCTTGTTGGTGCGGTGCTGCTCGGCTTCGTGGGTGTGGCCGTAAAAGAGGTAGTCGTAATGGTCGGCGTTTTCGAGGGCGCGGAACAGGACGGCATTGTCGCTGTGAATCCAGGCGATCTTGCGGTCGCAAAGTTCCAGGTTGCCGAAGCGATCGTGCAGTGTGCCGCCGATTTGCTTGACGGCTTTCTCCAGCGATGTCGGATTCCAGTCGCAGTTGCCGAGCACGAACTCGACGTTCCAGCCGACAAACGCCGCTACGGTGTCTGGGCCAGTCACGTCGCCGCAATGGATGAGCCGTTCGACGCCGCGTTCACGCAGCAGGGCCAATGCGGCTGCCACGCGCTCGACGCGGTCGTGGGTATCGCTGATAATGCCGAGTTTCATGGCGTTTTCGGCCTTGCGGAGAACGGCGGGATGCTGCAAACTGTCATAGTCCGGCACTCGCTTCCGACAAGGAATTTCGCCGGGTCATGAGATCATCGTATGTGTGGAATTGTGGGTTACGTCGGCCGGCGCGAGGCCGAGCCGATCTTGATTGATGGATTGCGCCGGCTGGAATACCGCGGATACGACAGTGCCGGCATGGCGACGCTCACCGGCAACAAGATGCACTTGCGCAAAAAGGCCGGGCGGGTCGGCGATCTTGCAGACCTGGTCCGGTCGAAGCCCGCGCCCGGATGTGTCGGTATCAGTCACACGCGCTGGGCCACCCACGGCGCTCCAAATGATGTCAATGCCCACCCGCACATCGGTGGCACTGGCGATGACCTGGTAGCCGTTGTTCACAATGGAGTCATTGAGAATTACGCCGCGCTCAAGAAACACCTTCAATCCGAGGGCGTGAAGTTTCGCAGCGATACGGACACCGAGGTTATTGCGCAACTCATCGCATATCACATGGACGATGATCTGGTTGAAGCCATGCGCACGGTGTTGCCGATGCTCAAAGGCACTTACGGCATTGCGGTGGTGAGCTCGCGTGCTCCTGATACTATCGTCGCCGCGCGATTGGGAAGTCCACTGGTGCTGGGGCTTGGCCAAGGCGAGAACTTCCTGGCCAGCGATCCATCGGCATTGGCGGGGCAAACCGACAAGGCTGTCTATCTGCGTGATCGGCAGATGGCCGTTATCACGGCTGAGGAATGGCGAGTTGATGACCCGAACACTGGCCAGGTCGATGCGGCGATTCATGCCATTGATTGGGATCCCGGTGACACCGACAAGGGCGACTATGCCCACTACATGCTCAAGGAGATTTACGAGCAACCCGAAGCGCTGCGTAATACCATGCGCGGTCGCCTTGATGCCGAAAATTGCACGGCCCATTTTGGCGGCTTGAATCTCGATCCGCAGAAGCTGCGCAATGCCGAGCGCATCATTCTTACAGGCTGCGGCACCAGTTACCATGCCGCGCTGGTCGGCGAGTATTTGCTTGAAGAGTTTGCGCGTTTACCGGTGGAAGTCGAGTACGCCAGTGAGTTCCGCTATCGCAATCCGCCGATGGATCGCAACACCATTGTCATCGCCATCACGCAGTCCGGCGAGACGGCAGACACGCTGGCGGCACTGCGCGAAAGTAAGCGCAAAGGCCATCCGACGCTGGCGGTGTGCAATGTCGTGGGCAGCACCATTGCCCGCGAGGCCGACGGCGGCGTCTACTTGCATGCTGGGCCGGAAATCGGTGTGGCCAGCACCAAGGCGTTCACATCGCAAGTCACAGTGCTATCGATGTTGGCTCTGCTCTTCGGCCGGCTCCGGCTGATGTCGAGCTTGCAAGGCGCGAAGATGATTGAGGAGTTGGAAGCGGTGCCCGAGGCGGTCGAGCGGGCACTGGATTGTAACGATGAAGTGCGGCGCATCGCCGAGAAGTACAGCCGGGCGCACAATTTCCTTTACATGGGCCGGCAATATCAATTCCCGGTCGCAATGGAAGGCGCGCTGAAGCTAAAGGAAATCAGCTACATCCATGCCGATGGCTATCCCGCCGCCGAGATGAAGCATGGCCCGATCGCGCTCGTGGACGCCGACACACCATCGGTGTTCCTGATGTCGCGCGGGCCGATCTTCGAGAAGGTGATGAGCAATCTGGAAGAAGTCCGCGCCCGGGGCGGCCCGATCATCGGCGTCCTCGGCGAAGGTGATGACGAAGCCGCCGAGCGCGTTGCCGCCAAGTGCGATGATCTGATTTTCGTACCGGAAGTACCGGAGTATTTGCAACCGCTGGTCACGGCCGTGCCGCTGCAACTGTTGGCATATCATGCTGCGCTTTTGCGTGGTTGCGATGTGGATAAACCGCGCAACCTGGCCAAGAGCGTGACGGTGGAATGAGCGGCTTCCGCGC
>JANNLP010000325.1:0-3320 GCA_031396905.1 Gemmataceae bacterium | reverse complement strand
CGCCGACGGCGATGGCACTGTCGCGGCGAATGACTTCATCCAGTTCCGACTCTCGCTCGGCGGCAACAATCCCATCTTCGACTTCGATGGCGACGGCGCAGTCGCCGCCAGCGATTTCATCCAGTTCCGGTTGCGTTTTGGCGGGTCGGTTTAACTCTAACCAGCGAGAAAGAGGAATCTCCATGACTTTGCTGACTCGACGAACGCTTCGCCGCGCTGCGACCCGACACCAGTTTCGGCCGTGCGTCCGGCAACTAGAATCCCGACTGGCGCCGGCGACATTTACGGTGCTGAGCACCGCCAACAGCGGCACGGGGTCGCTGCGGCAAGCAATCTCCGACGCCAACACATCTGCCGGGGCCGATGTCATTCAATTTGATTCAACGGTTTTCGACACGCCGCGGACGATCAAACTGACCACCGGCGAGTTGCTGATCACGGGCGCCTTGTCGATCAACGGCCCGACCGGAAAAGTGACCATCAGCGGCAACAACGCCAGCCGTATTTTCCATCTTCAGTCGGCGACGAAGGGCCTGACCGTCAGCATGGCGAACCTGATTCTGACGGCGGCAAACTCGACAACAGAGGGTGCGGCGATCTGGGCCGAAAACGCTCCGGATGTCATGCTGACCAATTGCCTGATTCACGGGAACACGTACGTGCACAGCGCCGTCGATATCGAGTCTTACCCGGTCGACAACTCTGGCGGCAAGTTCACGGCCATCGACTGTGCGTTCAACAACAATTCCGGTATTACCAATAACTCCACCATCTCCGTGCTCGGCCACGGCTCATCCACGATCATGAAGCGCTCGACGATTTCGGACAACATAGGTCGGGGCTTGCGCATTCTTAAGCCCATCAGCGGCGCGGACCTTAACGGCTATCTGCTGATCGAGGATTGCACAATCAGTGGAAACCAAGGCCACAGTGGCGCGGGCGTCAACATCTACGCCGACTTCGCGCCTGATCAGTGTGCCATCCGCAACACCACCATTTCCGGCAACTCCGCCAACAATATTGCCGGCGGAATATATTTTTTAAGTAATGACACATTGGTCGTCCAAAACAGTACAATTTCCTCCAACACGGCTGGCAAATCTCACGGCGCCGGCATCACCTGCCGAAGCTCTGTCTCGACATCCGTCGTCGCCCTGGAAAGCACCATCGTCACGGGCAACGTCTCCATCGAGCAGGGCCTCCAGGACATTGAAGCGCTAAGCCCGAACGGCAAGTTCTCTTACAAGAATTCCAGCATCTTCACGCCCACCAGCAGTACTCTGATTAACCTTGGCGGCAATCGACCCTTCGGCGAAGACCCGTTGCTGGCGCCGCTCGCCGACAACGGTGGGCCGACCAAAACCCATGCGCTGGTGTTTTCCAGCCCGGTCGCCAACAAAGGCTCCAACCCGGCCAACTTGACAAACGACCAACGCGGCACCGGGAATCCGCGAAGCTTCAACGGCGGTGTCGACATCGGCGCGTATGAAATCACGAAGATCCAGGTCGACACCACCGTCGATGAATTCGACGGCAATTACTCGACGGGCGACCTCAGCTTGCGCGAGGCCATTTCCCTCACTGCTTTCCCGGCTGTTTACTTTGACCCCGTCGTGTTTGCCACGCCGCAAACCATCACGTTGACCATGGGCGTCTTCGCGATTCCGGGTGGCCGCACCATCATCGGCCCGGCCGGCAAGGTGACGGTCAACGCCAACAACGCCAGCCGCATCTTTTTCCTGACACCGACCGGGCCGAATGTCCAGAACAACTTCTCGAACCTGATTCTGACCGGCGGCAACGCCGGTACGGGCCAGGGCGGCGCCATCTTCGGATCCGGCTTCGGGTTTGGTGGCGTGTCGGTCACATTGAACAATTGCACGTTGACGGGTAACACGGCGACCACCGGCGGCGCCATCGGAATCGGCAGCGGTACGTTGACAATCGAGGATTGCACGTTGACAAACAACACGGCTAACGGTTTCGGTGGCGGTGGCAGTGGCGGCGCGATATCCGCGAGTTTTACCGCGATGAAGACCTTTATCCGCCGGTCGACGATTTCGGGCAATACTGCCGCCAGCGGTGCCGGTGGAGTTTACATCTACGGCAGCACTTACCAAAGTGGGATTAGCTTGGTTGAAGACTGCACAATTTCCAACAACAAAACGCCAGGAGATGGCGGTGGACTTGCTCTCAAGGGCAACGCCAACACCGTCCGCAACTGCACGATCTCCGGTAACACAGCGGGGCGGGGTGGCGGCATCGCGCTCATCATCGGTGGCACGGCAGTCATTCAGAACAGTACGATCGTTTACAACACTGCGACAGTTGTATTCGGCGCGGGGGGCGGCATCAGCGCCTCCGTGGCCATTCCGCAGATCTTTCTGGAGAGCAGCATTGTCAGCAAGAATACCGCGCCGAGCGGGCCGGATATCGCTGCTGCCGGCACGGTCACGCACAAAACCAGTTCCATTTTCAGCAGTGCTGGCGTTTCATCGTTCAACGACCTCGGCGGCAATCGGCCGTTCGGCGAAGAACCGCTGCTTGGGCCGCTGGACGACAACGGCGGGCCAATGCTCACGCACAAATTGCTGCCCGGCAGCCCCGTGATCGACCAAGGCTCGAATCCGGCGCTCCTGGTCAACGACCAGCGCGGCATCGGGTACGCCCGTGTTTATGGCCCGGCCGCCGACATGGGCGCGCTCGAACCATTCGTACCCACGCTCATTCCCGCCTTCCCTGAATCGGTGACGTTGAACGACTATGCTCCGCAGCGATCGCGGGTGACGCATTGGTACATCACTTTTGCCGGCACACCGACGTTGCCGATGAACCCCGCCGACGCCTTTCAGGTGGTACGGCAATCCGATAATGCGCTCGTGCAATTCACCGTGACCACAGTAGGCAGCGATGTGCAACTAGACTTCACCGGCGGCCCGCTGGAATTCGGTTCGTTGCAAGATGGTCGCTACACCGTGCGCATCTTCGCCGCCCAGATTCCCAACCTAGACGCCAACGACGACGGCATCGTCGGCGATAGCTTCGAGTTGATCGGAGACCCCACTAACCGTGTCTTCCGCCTCTTCGGCGACGAAAACGGCGACGGCACAGTCGCCGCGAATGACTTCATCCAATTCCGCCTTTCGCTCGGCGGCACCAACCCCGTCTTCGACTTTGATGGCGACGGCGCTGTGGCCGCTAGCGACTTCATTCAGTTCCGCCTGCGGTTCGGCGGGTCGGTATGAAAGCGCGCAGGGTGCGACGTGGAGTTTTCGTAGCGGCGGCACCCGGCCGAAATCGCGATGTAACGGTTTTTACTG
>JANNLP010000487.1:0-3319 GCA_031396905.1 Gemmataceae bacterium | reverse complement strand
GGAGCCGTCGCCGCTGCGCATCCGCGTGGCGCTTTGCAAACGCAGCAGGTAATGGCACTGGTGTTTTTGGCACCAATCGATGATGCTGGGCCAGGCCAAGCCGCGGTCGGCAATCACCACGATGGATACCCCGGCCGGCACATCGGCCACCGCGGTGGCCAACACGCGTCGGACCAACTTGGGCATCGGTTGGGGCAAGCGATCGGGTCGATAACAAATGCTGGCCAGCGGCAAAGCGCGGCGGCGATAAGCCAGGCTGACACGCAAACACCGCAAATCGTTGGCCTTGGGCGTTTCGTCCAACAACAACAGGGCCTGCTGGCCGCGCCAACTTTTCCAGATGGATTGATTGAGCTTCTGCTGCACCTGGCGTGGATGGAAGCGGGAATTGGCCAACCAACGTTCCCAACGCCGACGGCGGCTGGCCGGCTTGGCTTCGTCGTGACCATGCGGAGCCAAACGTCCCGATTGACAATGACGGGCATCGGCCATCATCACACTCAGCGACGCCAACGCATTGCTTAAGTTGGTTCCCAACCCCGATAACACTTCGCTCTTGAGGTACTTCGTCCACGACGCTACCATCTCCCTGGCACCCATGACGTCCTCCTTGACGTGTCGCAACATCAAGAGAACTCATGGGTTGCTTTTTGTCATCTCCAAACCCAAAACTGTCGGGCGGTCAGCCCCTCGCAGGGAGGGGCAGGGGAGGGCTTGCACAACGCCCTTCCCCAACCCCCTCCAAGAGGAAGCGGAAATAGAAATCTATCGCGCGGCGCGACGGCCCTTGCATGCGCGCGATTGATGTTCATGCCAAACTGGATCCGAGCCCGGCGAGAACATCACAGTGCATCGGCCTGCGGCCGATACTATACATTTATACATCATATGCAGGCAACAGTCAAGCGACAAATATATTTTTGGAGTGGACGGCCCTGCTATCATAAAGTTCACACCTCTTTGATTCCGCATGGAGACTGTCCCGTGTTTCTTCGGACATCTAGCAACCGGTCTCGCCGCACCCAAGGACGCCATGGTGTTGGCCAGGGTTGGAAATTGAATCTTCAATTGCTCGAAGACCGGTCCGTGCCGGCGACAATTGTGGTCACCAACAATCTGGATATGGTGGCCGTGGATGGGACCGTTTCAATTCGTGAAGCGTTCACTTCCATCAACAACGGTGCCGACATCAACGCCGACGTTGTGGCCGTCGGCGGTTATGGCGCTGCCGACATGATCGCATTCTCGGGCGTGGCGAGTCCGATATCTTTGCCGGCCGGGCAGCTCACGGTGTCCAAAGCGGTCACCGTGACGGGACCAGGATCCGCGGTGTTGACCATCCAGAATACGGCCGCGGCGTCGGCGACCAGCAACGTTTTCAAGGTCACGCACGCGACAGGTCTGGTCACTATGTCGGGCATGACGATCACCGGCGGCAATCTTGCGGTCAACAACGGCGGCGGCATCTCAGTGATGGCGGCAGGAAATCTGACGCTGGTTGGCGTAACAATCACCGGCAACATGACCAAGGGTATCGGCGGTGGTGTTTTCAATCAGAGCACAGGTATTTTAACGCTCATCAGTAGCACCATAAGCGGCAATTCGGCTGTCGAGGGCGGCGGCATTGGCAATCAAACGACCGGCCAGGTCTTGGTGACCAACAGCACGATCGCGGGCAATAACGCCGGTGCATTCGCCGGCGGCATCTTCATGAATGATGGCGGTAAACTGACGCTGAGCACCAGTACGATTTCCGGGAATATCGCTGCGACAAGTGGAGGTGGCGTTTATTTGGTGGGCTCCAGTGGTACATTCACGATCGATAACAGCGGCATTACGCTGAATCGGTCCAAAAGCGGCTTTGGTGGTGGAATTGAACTAAGGTCGGGTACTCTGACGGTGACCAAATCGACCGTCTCATCGAATTCCGCCTTTGCCGGCGGCGGAATTGACCACCGCGGCGGTGTGCTGACAATAAACGGCTCCACGATCGATGGCAATTCTGCAACGTTTGAGGGAGGCGGCATTCTTCATTCGATATCCTCCTCCGATCCAACCGCAACAATGGTCGTGAACGGCAGCACGATCTCAAACAATTCAGGGTCCGAGGGCGGCGGCTTGTACATCGGTGGCAGTACGTCGACGATTAGGAATAGCACTATCGCCAAAAACACGGCTAAGAGTTCTGGTGGCGCTGGTGGTGGCTTTTATCTTTCCGGAATGGGCACGGTCGTCAATATTCAGAATTCCACTGTTGCCCTGAATGCCGCTATTGCCACTAATGGTCGTGGCGGCGGCTTTTATCGGACGGCGGGAACCCTGAATCTTTCCAGTTCCATTATTGCCGACAACAAATCCTCGGCCGGCGGTATGGATGGCGACTCGACTTCCGTCACGATCACACTCAACAACAGTCTCATCGGCAGCGACATTGCCGGTGACGGCATTACCTACACCGGTACCGGTCAAACCAACGTGGCCGCGGGCTTGGATCCGGCGGGTTTGGCGCTCAACGGCGCGCCGGCCGGCACGCCGCTGACCATCGCGTTGCAGACCGGTAGTTTGGCAATCAATTCGGGCAACAACTTTCAGATGTTGCCCACGGATGCCCGAGGTGCCGGGTTCTACCGCATAGTCGGCGCCGCTGCCGACGTCGGCGCTTTCGAACTCCAGTCGGGTGTCGTCTTTGCGGCAAAGATTTCCGCCGTAACCATCAACTCGAAACTGCTCACGGAGGTCGACAAGGCGCAGCGCTCTTACGTTTCCGACGTGGCGATCACGTTTGATTCCAAGATAGCGTTCGCCGGCAAGCCCGAAGCGGCGTTTACGCTCACAAATGTGAACGGCGGCGTGGTGACGCTTGCGGCCGATATCGACAACTCGGGACCAGGCACGGTGGTGACGCTGTCGTTCACGGGAGGTGCCGTCAATGCCACGTCGCTGTCCGATGGTCGCTACGCGCTGCACGTCCTGGCATCGCAAATTGCCGGTCCGGGCCTTGATGGCGATGGCAACGGCACCGGCGGGGACGACTTCATCTTCGATCAACCTGCCATGCCCGCGTCGATTGATACCGGGAAGATCTTCCGACTTTTCGGCGACTACAACGGCAATGGCCGGGTGACGGTCAGTGACTTTATCCAGTTGCGTTTGGCATTCGGCAACAACTCGCAGTCATTCCAGTTGTTCGACTTCGACAACGACGGTGCGGTCGGCGCTTCGGATTTTATCCAGTTTCGACTGCGTCTCGGCGGTTGACTTAGAATAATTTGATGGACAGCTGGCCCTGCCGATAAAGCAGAATGACCCCTTTATATGC
>JANNLP010000384.1:0-2245 GCA_031396905.1 Gemmataceae bacterium | reverse complement strand
GCTGCAACTCCTTCGCAGCATCCTCGGCGTTGGCAGCGCCTTCTTTGGCTTCGTTCTTCTGCAAATCGTTCCTGGCGGCTTCCATCTTCTCGGCCGCCTGTTGTGCCGACTTGGCCGCGTCCATGGCTTTGGCGACATCGCGGGCCGCCTGGGCCGGGTCGATTTGATTGGGCTGCATCTTCGCCTGGTCCATCGCCTCCTGTGCCCTCCGGTCGGCCAGCGCCTTCGACACTTGCTTTTCGGCCTGCTGCAACTCCTTCGCGGCTTCCTCGGCATGGGCAGCGCCTTCTTTGGCTTCGTTCTTCTGTAAATCGCTCTTAGCGGCTTCCATCTTCTCGGCGGCCTGTTGTGCCGACTTCGCCGCGTCCGGTGCGGGTTTTTGCAAGTCCTTAGCCACGTCCTGAGTCGGCGGCATCACCTTTTCCTGGGCCTGCGCCACTGGTTCGCCGTTGGGTTTCTCCTGCTCCGCCGCCTTCTGTGCGTCAGCCGCAACTTGTTTCTGTTCTTTCGTAAGTTCCTTTAACTTTTCGCGGGCGTCTTCCAGCTTGGCGATGTCGTCGCGGCGCTGTTCGATGTTCTTGGCGGCCTGCTGCAAGTCGAGCTTCGCCTCTTCAAGGCGCGCAATGGCCTCATTCTGGTTGTCAGTCGCGGGCTTGGGTTGGCGGTTGGCCAACTCCTTGGCGGCATCATCCATTGATTGGGCGGCTTCGTTCAACAGCGCTTTGGTGCGCGGCCCCGCCGGCAGCGGCATGTTCGCGACTTCCGTGCCTTGCTTGGCCAATTCCTGTTGCTTGGGCGCTTGCTTCCTCGCGGCGTCGTCATTGTTCGTTTCCACATTTCGCTGCGTGTCATCACGGAGTTGTTTTTGTTCCTTGAGCAGTTGCTCGATTTGATCCAACGCGGCGTTGGTCGCCACCAGCGCATCGGAGCGTTCCTTCTCGACGCGACCGATGGCCACGTCAAGCTCGGCCAATGCATGGCGCAATTGCGCTTCGGCCAATACTTGAAAGACTCGGGCAAATAATGGGGCGACCTGGCGAAACGCCAGATCGGTTTGATGCAAGGTGTCGGCTGCATGGCTCAGTGTGTCAGCGGGACTTGCCGCGATGCCGGTAATCTGATGCTTGATAGCACGGACATGGTGGCCCAGCCGGCTGGCGGAGTCGGCATGTTGCCTAGAGCGCGGGCCATTGGCGTCGTCGCCCTGTTGACGGCGGCCAAAGGCGATGCGGTCGGGTGGCTGCGTCGGCGGACGCGAAAAGAACTCAACGGACTCACGCACTTCCTGCGCGAGCATCTCCATGATGGCCGCAATTTTTTGCCTAGATTCACGCAGCACTTGCACCTTGTCGCGCGGCACCCGCAGTGAATGGGCGAGTTCCTGCAACTGCCCTGATGCGACCCACCCGCCGTGGACGGCCTTCACCCAATCACGATGGCGGTTCTCAATCGTGCCTTCCGGGCGAATTCGGTTGGCCAGGTCCAGCATCGCGGCTTTGAGATCACGGTTAAGCACCAATTGCTCGGCTTGTGCGATCCGCGCCACGTCATCCACGTGCAGGCCCGGCTTCAGCGCTTTGAGTTGTTGCAGCAGCTTCGCGAGGTCGCCGCAATACTCGGCTTGTTCCTCGGCATCATGCTTGGCCCGCACCGAAGGGAACTCGGCACGCAACGCCCGGCGACGCCGATTGACATCGGTCGAGCTGCCATCCAGTGAGTCTTGCAATGAGTCAGCAACGCGGAACGACAGTTCCAACTCATCGCGGGCCAACTTGTCGAAGCGAAGGATGGCCGAGTCCAAGTCGCGGATGGCATCGAACCGGCCGAGCAATCCTTTGAGTTTACGCAATGCTTCACGATGACCCTCGTAAGCAGCTGCCACATGTTTTGCCGCGGCTTCCGTGTCGGCCGCCTGCATAGCGGCATCGAGTTTGGCGAGGACCGCGGTCATTTGCTGTTGCGACAGACCGTTCAACGTGGCGGCCGCTTCATCGAGCAGTTTCTTTTCACCGGCCGGATCGAGCTTGTAATGTTCCATCACCCGCAACATGGTGCCCACCCGGCGAGCCAGTTGCTCGGTATCCGCTTGCACTTGCGCTTGACGGTCACGCTGGTCGGTAATGTCTCGGGCAGTGGTCAGTGGCCAGTGGCCAGTGGCAGATGCAGTGGTCAGTGGCCAGTGGTCAGTGGTCAGTAAGACAAGACAAATGACAAATCGCGCTCGCCACATTCGGATATTCATTGT
>JANNLP010000310.1:0-6470 GCA_031396905.1 Gemmataceae bacterium | reverse complement strand
CAGGTCGCCATTGGTTTTGGATGCTTGTTCCAGCGCGGCCCACGTGCGGCTGAGCAGTTCATTGCGCCAGAGATCGCGAAAGGCATCGTCGTCGTCATCGACTGGCGGACTTGGAATATTGTCGGGGATAGGGCCGATGCGCACATTGGCGGCGACGGTTTTGCGATAAGCCCTGGACTGGTAGATGACTGAAGCCTTGACGTAATCGCGGAATCGGCCGCGCCGCGGGTCGGCATGGCGGAATTCGCCGCGAAGGAAACGCACGGCAAACTCCTGGCTGAGATCCTTGGCGGCCACATCGCCGACGAGGCGACGCAAGTAGCGTTCGATGGCACGACAGTATCTCGGCAGAAGTTCCGCAAACGCGGTGTGACGTTCATCGCCCTTATCGTGATGGGCGCGGACCAGCAGCGTCCAACTCGTGGCGATTTGGCTCAGACGTTCGGCATCGGACTCGGTCATGGTGGAGATTCAGCGGAGCAGCGGCATTCTATGGCCGGCCACTTTATCAGGCATGGTCGTGGAAGGATGACTATTTCAAAGAATCTTGCACCAAAACTGTCACACTCATCACATTCGCTACCATATGGAACGACAGGCCCGACCCGAACCGAGAAAATTGCACCACCCAGTTAACCCGGAGCTGATGAATGATCCGCCGTAAACATCGATCTCGCTTGAACTTCCGACCGATCGGTTTTCGCGTGGAGCGATTCGAAGACCGGGTCGTGCCGGCGTTGACCACGTCGTTCGATGCGGTCAGCGGGCTGTTGACGGTGTCCAGTAACGCGGCTGACGACATTGTGTTGGGCGATGTCAACCGTGACGGGATCATGGATCTCAATGGTGCGCCGATCTCGACGGGACCGGGCACGGAACTGTATACGGCCGAAGTGAGCCACGTGGTTGTGAACGGCGGCCCGGGGCCGAACAACATCAATCTGGCATCGGTCAAATTCAAAGAGGCCGACCGGCTCTCATTCAAGAAAGGGTCTGCCAGAACCAATTTGAGTGGACCGAATTCGGTGGATGACCTGGGCTTACCTATCGTCATCAACGGCGGCGCGGGCAATGACACGATTACTGGCAGCATCTTTGAAGATGACATCGACGGCGGCAGTGGCCAAGATAAGCTTTTCGGCGGGCCGGGCAATGATGTTCTGCGCTGCGAACTCACAGACCTCGAAATCGACGGCGAGGGCGGAATCAACGGTGGCATCGTTTCGCTGAATGGTTTGCCGCCCGGAATCAACGAGTTGTACTGTACGGTCAATTTGGATACCGAACAAGTCACGGTCCTCTACCCCGGTTTGCCGGCGCCGACGACGTTTACAAGACTCCCATTGCTTAATTATGCATCGATTGAATTCGCTTCGATCAAGATCGAGATAGGAGCAGCGGGGTTATCCTCGGGTGGCGGGTTGAAGTTCGAACTCGAAGAAGCGGCGATCAGCGGTATCACCATCAGCGGAATCGGCGGCAGTTCCAGCGGAGGCGATGATAGACCCACGGAGTCACTTTCGTTCAACTTTTCCAAGGTCGAATACATCATCAGAGGCAGCAAGGCCGATGATCGCTTCACGGTGACTCCGGGCCGGAGCAAGGTCACCATCGATGGCGACCTCGGCACCGACTCCGTGACGGTCAATCACGGCGGTTACCCATTCGCGCAGACGCCGACGGAGGTTCGAGTAGCAACCAAGGCCGCGGTGCTGCACAGCAACATTGAGGTGCCGCTGGTCGGCCAAGTGATCAGCGGCGATGCGGCGCTGCAAGCGCTGCACGACAAGGGTGTGCAGGTGACCGCGACGGTTGTCAAGCAGACCGATAAGTCGACGGCGGCGTTGTATCTGAAATGCGTGAACAGCAGCATCGCCACATTTGACAACGTTCATCTCGAGGTGCCGCCGACGTCCGGGCAATTATTGCGGTCGTCAGGAATCGGGTTCGGCGTCATCGTGGTTGGTGGTGCGGATCCGCACGGGCTTAGGGATCTGGCTGAGGGAGCAAATCCCTATCAGCCATCTGCTTCGTTGACCGCGCCGACGATGACGCCGGGCACGACCATTTCGGGCACGTTGGAGTTCGTCAAAACGGGCCACAAGATCGAGATTCTTCGCATTTTCGTCGAGATGTCGGATGGGCCGGTGCGCTATCAGTTCGGCGTCGATGTTACGGAGTCAGTCGGACTTTCCGAGGCGGCCGGGCCGGTCGCTCTCGCCAGCGTGAATCCGATGACGGGGCAAGCATCGAGCGACGCCGACGTGACGGTGATGGGTGCCGACGCTGGCGGTGGCCCGCTGGTGCGCAGCAAGTCCACGCAAATCGATCCGCTGGTGCCGATCACGGTTCCGGGATTCGACCACCTCTACTTGAGTCACGTGATGGTGGACGTGACGTCAGGCACGCTGGAGCAGGGCAACGCATCGGCGTTCGCGGCGACGGTGGATTATGCCGGCCGGTATGTGGCCTTCGTCAGCGAAGCGACCAATCTCGATCCGCTGGTTCCGGATGGAAATGGTACGCGGGATGTATTCCTGCGCGACATGATGATGGGAACGACGAAGACCGTGAGCTTCGGTTTCGGCGCGGGTAGTTTCCAAACGGCCAACGATCAATCGCGCTCGCCACGTGTCACGGGTGATGGCCGCTTCGTGGTGTTCGAGAGCAAGGCCACGGACATGGTGCCCGGCCTCGTCGATACGAACAACGACTTCGACTTGTTCCGGTACAGCATTCAGACGGGCAGCGTCGAATGCCTGAGTCTGAACACGGCTGGCACCGGCACGGGTGACAAGGGTGTTTTCTCGCCCACGGTAAGTGGCGACGGCGAGACGATCAGCTGGCTCACCGAAGCGACGGATGTCAATCCCGGCAGCAGCACCGGTATGCAGATCGTGATGAAATCCAAGTCAAGTTACAACTGGATCAAGCATTCGTTCGATAAATCGGCGCGGACACTCCTGAGCGGCGACGGCGGCATGCTTCTGTACTGGACGCCGGCGGACGTTTCGTCACTCGCCGGCGTGCCGGACACCAATGGTGCGTTCGACCTTTTGGCCATTCAACCGTCGACAGCTGTCGTCGTGCCACTGAGCATCAACAGCACAAAAACGGCGATGGGCGACGGGCCGACACCGGCGACCTCCGGTGGAAAAGAGGTGGATACCGCATGGGAATCAGTCAGCGGCGGAGAGCTGATCGTATTTACTTCCAGCGCCGATGACTTGCTCCCCGGCGTCGTCACGCCGACGACAGCGGGAGTGTTCCTTGCCAGTTCGACATCCAGCATCTTCACACAAATGACGCTCGACCGGATCGATGTGAGGCCGGGTGGCGGCTTCGGTAGCGAAAACTCGCAAGTCACCATCTCGGTCGATGGTACACGCGTGGCCTGGGTCAGCCCCGTGAATTATCAAACGAGTGCGCCGCCCATTTTCACGGCCGATCAGGTGTGGTCGTACATAAAACTGCCGGATGAACCGGGCGAAACACGGTTGGCCTCGGGAACGCTCATTCCGGGCAGTCCGCTGTACGAAGCCGGCGGGTTGGATTCATCCAACCCCATTTACACCAACGAGGGCTTACTGTTCCAATCCGGTTCACCGTTGGCCGACCTGGACACTGATGGGCTGGTGGACGTGGTCCTCAGCCGGCTCGACCGAACACTCACGTGGGTATCGCCGACGGGCAACGGCGCGGACCTGTTTGTACTTGACGCCAAGAACAAAAAAATTACGCTTGAAACCAAGAGCGGTGTTTTGTTGATTAGCTGCCGCATTGGAAGCATTGGTGACGTTTACATTCGTGGCGCGGATAACGAACCGGACAGTGTGACCATTGATTTCAGCACGGGATTGACTTCGCTTGAGCACATCGTCTTCGACGGCGGGACCGGCACGGGCAATGAGGTCTCGACACTGGGGCAGAAAGCCAAGCAATGGATGGTCAACAACTTCGCTGTCACCGTTCGCAACTCCGACGACAGCGTAACGGTCATCGCGGCTCGGGCGAATGACTGGTACTGTGATGCCGACAGTGACAAAAACTCGACGATCGATCTAACGCTCTTGCCGCCAGGCAGCGGTGGTGGCGGCGGTGGAAGTTTCGACGTCGCACTCAGTGCGACAATGAATGCCGGCGACCTGGTACTCACCCGCGATCCGGGCACGGCAAACGAGAGTCACTTCACCGTGAGGTTGACTGCCATGCCGCCGTCGGCTGTGACGGTGAATCTCGCGTCTCAATCAAGCATCAACGCGAAACTTGTCGTGCCGGCAGGATCGTTGCCAGTCGGCTCGAAATTCGTGTTCACAGGCAGTCAGGACAACGACAGCATTGACGGTAGCTTGAGCGCTTACTCGCTCACGCTCGACAGCGGGGCCGGCAACGATACCATCACCGGCGGAAGCCATGGCGACATGTTCAAAGCCGGCTCGGGCAAGAATGTTGTCATTGTCGGAACCGGCTTCGGCAACAACCCGGATAACCTCTGTCTGGTGGCGGGCGGCGACGACACCGTTACCGTCGGCGATGGTGTCGTTGGCGTGGATTTTGAACACTTCTACAGCGGTGGCGTCAGCTTTAATATGGACGCTACGACTCCGCAGACGATCGCGCCGACCGGCGAACGAGTCCACCTTTCGGCGTCGGTGGCAATTTCGGTCGGGTCGCCCTACGACGATGTGATCATAACCAGTGCCGGCTTACCGAAAATTACTCCCAAGATCTCCAAGGAATCACATGGGCGATTCAACGTCTCGCCGCCCGGCGGAGACACACTGATCTTCGATGCGAAGAACATGCCGACCACTGATTTCGGCGGCCGCATCGTCACACCCGGCATGGGCGATGTCGTCTACGACGAATACGAGTATGTGAACTTTATCAATCAAGCGCCGAACCAGGTCGTGCTGACGACCGTCAACGACGAGGCGGTGCAGCGCTCGATGGTCAACAAGCTGCAAACGTCGTTTAACTTCGCGCCGGTGTTCGTCAGCGGCAACCCGGCCGATGCGTTTGAAGTCCGGACAAAGGTCGGCGGTGTTTTACAGCCAATCACTGTAACAACCAATACGACCAATGGCTTTACCCACGTGACCATTACGCCGATGGGCAGCGCGTCATTCGTTGACGGCCGGTATATCTTGCGCGTCGGCTCGCCGCAAATCATCGGCGGCCTAGCCGGCGGCGATTACACGTTCGAGTTCCATCGCATCTTCGGGGACATCAACGGAGATGCGACGGTGGCCGCCAACGACTTCATCCAGTTCCGGCTGGCACTCGGTGGCAACAACCCGATCTTCGACTTTGATGGCGATGGTGCGGTGGCCGCCAGTGACTTCATCCAGTTCCGCCTCAGATTTGGCGGGTCTGTGTAACCGATTGGCTCGCATGTTCTCCACTCTTTAGTGGGGAACAGGGCATGGGGTGAGGGATTTGAGCGGTCACAATCCCTCCCCCGGCCCCCTTTACTCTTCCGCGAAGCGCCAGAGCGGCACGTGCGGGGGCAGGGCGGCGGCGAGGTAATCATCATGGCCTACGATGTAGCGAAGACGCTTTAACGCCTGGCGACGCACGGTGACGTAGTAGTATTCGCATCTTGCGTCGCGCACGGCATCCCAAATCTGATAGAGCGAATCAGTTTCGCCGATGGCATCGCGCAACTGCTCGATGCGATCCAAGTCCATCGGTAAACGTGCGTCGAGATGCCGGCGGTACGCGCGGTTGAAGCCGAGCATGTCGTTGACAGCGCGGTGGTCGGGGAAGCGCTGCGCGTCGGCAAGTCGCGGGGCATCTTTGAGATCGCGGTAACGGCGGCGCACCAGATTCAGGTTGTCTTCGAAGTCTTCCATTCGGGCGAAGACATAACGTGTTTCGCGAGGGTCGAGGATTTCCCATTCGATGGCAATCGACACGAGGGCGGCTTGCAGGTCGGGCCACTGCTCGGCATCCGGCAACGGTTCCGGAATGTCGGGCGGCGAACTCAACAGCGCCACTGCCACAAGACACGACATGGCCGACGGCATGACGACCTCCACGGTAGGGAGTCGCGGCGGGCGCGCAGCATGAGCGCGGGGCCGCATCACGGGGCACAGATTCTCCTCGTAGGGATCGGGTCAGAAGGGCAGGCGTCGGAGACAGCCGAAGGTGTGAAAGTAAACCCGACGGCGCCTGTCGAAGGTGGCTCGATCTCGCAAATTTCACGACGCGGATTGTTGTCCCAACGTCGCTCTACTCGCATATAGCATATCGGCAAAGTCTATGCCAACTCCAAAGCCAAACTTGAGTGATTTTTTTGCAACTGGGCGCGAAGCTGTAGCGCACTGCGGTTACCGGGGAAATGAATAAGCACTGACGATGGGTGAAGGGGTGGCGGTGCTGAGGCGTGGGATGGGCGTGATTTGGTTTATGAAACTATGAGATTGGTCGTTGACGGGAGAATTGACGCGCTAAGCCGCAAGCGGCTA
>JANNLP010000281.1:0-5412 GCA_031396905.1 Gemmataceae bacterium | reverse complement strand
CTGGAGACGGCGCAGGACGACAAGCAGAATCAACTTCTCAAGGAGGAAGTCGACGAGGAAGACATTGCCGCCGTCGTCAGTCGCTGGACCCATGTGCCGGTGACGAAGCTGCTCGAAGGTGAGACACAGAAGCTACTCCATCTTGGCGATGAACTGCATCAACGAGTCATTGGTCAGGACGAGGCGGTCGACGCAGTCGCCGAAGCGGTGATCCGCGCGCGGTCCGGGTTGAAAGACCCACATCGTCCCATTGGTTCGTTCATCTTTCTTGGCCCGACCGGCGTTGGCAAAACCGAGTTGGCGCGAGCGCTGGCGCAATTTCTATTCGACGATGAGCGCGCACTAGTGCGCATCGACATGTCGGAGTACCAGGAGCGCCATGCCGTGGCGCGATTGATTGGCGCACCGCCGGGTTATGTTGGCTACGAAGAAGGCGGGCAACTTACTGAAGCCGTGCGGCGGCGACCATACTGCGTCGTGTTGTTTGATGAAATCGAGAAGGCCCACCCGGACGCCTTCAACACATTGTTGCAACTGCTTGATGATGGCCGGCTGACGGATAGCCAGGGTCGCACTGTCGATTTCAAGAACACCATCATTATCATGACGTCGAACCTGGGCAGCCAGAAGATTCTCGAATCGGTCGGTGCCTACGGTGCCGGCGATGATTCGCTCAAGGACATGGTTCTCGACGAGGTGCGCCGGCACTTTCGGCCGGAATTTCTCAATCGAGTCGATGAAATTATTGTGTTCCACGCTTTGAGCGAGGCACATCTGAAGAAAATCGTGGTGATTCAACTGGAGCGGCTGCGAAGTCGATTGGCCGAGCGGCACATCTCGCTTGAGCTTTCGGATGCGGCGATCACGCATCTGGTACGGGCCGGTTACGACCCGGCTTATGGTGCCAGGCCGCTGAAGCGTGTGCTGCAAAAGGAGTTAGAGACCGAGTTGGCGAAAAAACTGCTCGGCGGAGCAATCCGTGACGGCCAGACGGTCGTAGTTGATTATGACCAGTCGGCCAGCGCCCTGACGTTTGTCGTCAAAACGTAAATACGTGTTCACCGTTGTTTCGGTTAGCCGGTTGGGTATAACTCCATCGGCGGGTCTGCACTCCACTATTCTCAGCGGTCGCGCCGAAGATGGACACCAGCGACACGCAACTCATGCAGGGAATCGCGGCCGGCGAACAGGCGGCATTCCAGTCGTTTATGCATCGCCATTCCAAGATGGTAATGCAGGTGCTGTACCGTTTATTGCGTGAGCCGGCCGATGTTGAAGATGTGATGCAGGAAACGTTTCTGCAAATCTGGCAAAAGAGCGACCGCTACGACGAAACCAAAGCCAGCCCGGCCGGCTATCTCACCTTGATCGCACGTTCCCGTGCCCTCGACTTACTCCGCAAACGTAAACCCGATACGCCACCCGATCATCTTGATCCGTCGTTCGAGTTCGACATTTCCCTCGGTCTTGTACGTGATGAATCGGTGAAGCGGGTGCGGGCCTGCCTGAATCAGTTGCCGCTGGATCAACGCAAAGTGATTCGTCTGGCTTTTCTCACCGGCATGACGCACGAGCAAATCGCAGGCATGTTGCATGTGCCGCTCGGCACAGTGAAGACGCGCATTCGACTTGGCCTGCGGCGACTCAAGGCGATGATGCCGAACGAATAGCCGACGTTTCTCGAATTGGTTATTATTGAACATTGATTCGACCGCTCGTATTGAGGTTGCCATGTCGTATGCCATTCCCCCGCAGCCGGAAAGTTATCAACAGCGATCGTCTCCATGGCCGATGGTATTGTCTCTCTTGCTTCTCTTTGGTGGCCTTGGTTATTTCGCCTTGCAAATGGGTTGGTGGCGCTGGCCGAGCGTGGATAACGACTCTAATGCCGCGCCGCGTGCCGTCACCGCCCGTGGCGACCTGGCATCGGATGAAAAGAGCACCATTGACCTGTTTAAGACGGTGGCACCTTCGGTGGTTCACATCACGACGCTTCAGACTAATCGATTCAGCTTCAACATGGAGCAAGTTGCCACCGGCACCGGATCTGGTTTCGTGTGGGACGATGAAGGACATATCGTGACCAATGCCCACGTGATTCAGAATGCCAACTCTGCCAAGGTGACGTTGAGCGACGGCACGACATCCTCTGCGACGTTGACCGGTGCGACGCTTGACTACGACATTGCCGTGCTGAAGATCGATCCACCGGGGAAGAAAGCGCCCAAGATTACTGTCGGCACGTCGAAGGATCTGCAAGTTGGTCAAAAGACGTTTGCCATCGGCAATCCCTTCGGTCTCGATCAATCGCTGACGACTGGCGTCATCAGCGCTATTGGCCGGCAAATCTCCGCGCCGCCGCCCAGCAAAATGGTGATCGAAAATGCGATCCAGACCGACGCGGCCATCAACCCGGGCAACTCGGGGGGACCACTTTTGGACAGTGCAGGACGCTTGATCGGAGTCAATGCTCAGATCGCGGGTCAAACCGGCAACTTCGCCGGAATCAGCTTTGCCATTCCCGTGGATACCGTGAATCAAGTCGTCACTGAATTGATTCGCAAGGGTGATATTGTGCGCCCTGTCATCGGTGTCGAGCTGGCCGATGATGCCGTCGCTCGCCGCTGGGGAGTTTCGACGGGTGCATTGATTCTCAATGTCTCCAAGGAAGGGCCGGCCGACCGAGCCGGCTTGCAGCCGTCGCGGCGCATCCCCGGCAATCGCATCGCCTTTGGGGACATTATCCTTTCGCTGGATGGTCAAACTGTCAAAGGCAAAGAGAATCTGCTGAAGCTCCTCACCAAACATAAAGTTGGCGACGTCGTCACGCTCGGCATCCGCCGCGGTCAGGAAGAGCTGGAAGTCGAGGTCACGCTGGCGGGCGGATAGGACTTGGCTGGTGGCGCCGAAACAACTAGAATTGGTCAAATTGCCGGAGATACGCCACCGCGCGAACTCGTCGTATCGGAGCGGGTCTTTAGATCCAGGCGAGTCGATGATTCGCCGCCTTAGCTCAGTGGCAGAGCGATGCTTTCGTAAAGCATAGGTCCCGAGTTCGACCCTCGGAGGCGGCTTGGACAAACGCCGCAAGAGTAATATCTTGCGGCGTTTTTTCGTTGGCAGCCACGTATACCAACCCATGCCCCGTCGCCGCCAAAAGGGTACATCATGCGCATTACAGTTTGCGGGGCAGCCGGCGAAGTCACCGGGTCGAGCTATCTCGTCGAAACGGACTCCGCGCGGGTGCTGCTCGATTGCGGAATGTTCCAGGGTCAGGGCGCGACGGATGAAAAGAACCAGGACTTGGGACCCATCGACCCTGCGCGACTGACGTCGGTCGTTGTCACTCATGCGCATCTCGATCATACGGGCCGGCTGCCGTTGTTGGCGGCGCGCGGTTTTCGCGGCAACTTGTTTTGCACGCCTGCTACCGAGGACTTCACACGGCTGATCCTGCTGGACTCCGCACATCTGCAGGAGGCCGATGCCGAGCGTGAGAATCGTCGGCGACCGCCGGGCAGCAAACCCGTGGTGCCGCTGTACATGAAGAGCGATGTCGAGCGGCTCAATCCGTTGATTCGCACGGTGGAGCTTGATGCCGTGCAGGACGTTGCGCCCGGCGTGAGTGTCAAATTCCGCGAAGCCGGACACATTCTTGGGTCGGCCGCCGTCGAGATGTATGTGACGGAAGCGGACAAGACTTGGACCATCGCGTTTTCCGGCGACCTGGGTCCGTTGAGTAGCCCGATCCTCAATGAGTATGTGCCGATTCAGAAAGCCGACCTGGTGTTTCAAGAGACCACGTATGGTGGCCGCGAGCATCGGCCGCTCACGGAGACGGTAACGGAGTTTCGCGGCATTCTTCGGGAAGCGGTCGCGCGGAACATGAAGATACTGATCCCGGCATTCGCCATTGGCCGGTCGCAGCAAGTCATTTATCACATTGCCGAAGCGGTGCGCGACAACGTGATCGCGCCCATTCCAATTTATCTCGACAGCCCGATGGCCATCGAAGCGACGCTGATGTACGGCAAACATCGCGTGTTGTTCGACCTGGAGGCTCAGGCTCACGAAAAGTCGCGCGATCTGCAGGGCACGCTGGATCGGCTGACATTCGTGAAAACGGCCGACGAGTCGCGAGCGCTGAATACCAAGACCGGGCCGATGGTCATCATCGCGGGTTCCGGCATGTGCGACGGCGGGCGCATTGTGCATCACCTTCGCAACAATCTTGATCGGTCGAACACAGCCGTGGTTATTGTCGGTTTCCAATCGCACGGCTCGCTTGGTCAACGGCTCGTCAGTGGTGCCAGGGAAGTGAAGATCTTCGGCCAACGCATCCCGGTGCATGCGGCCGTGCACACCCTCGGCGGTTTCTCCGGGCACGCGGGCCAGCGTGACTTGCTAACGTGGGCCAAGCCACTGGCCGCCACCAAACCACGATGGGTTCTCACTCACGGTGAAGACCTGGCTCGCACGGCATATCGAAAAGTCATGTTGGAGAACTACGGCATCATGGCCGAGTGCCCGAAACGATATGATGTGGTGGAGATGAAGTAGGTTACGACTGCGCCACCTGTCGAACGATGTACTGGAGTGCATGTTCGTGATGTCAGAGGCTGCCGCGCCTTTGCGTTGATATTCACTAGGTTGTTCGGCTTGACTGCTTTAGGACGTACGGATGTCCACACTTGTGCGAATCTTGTTTGCGTTGGTCCTCTTCGCAGTTGCGGCATTCTGCGTCTTCGGGTTTATGGCCACTTATGAACCGCCAGCGGACGCGAACCTACCTCTCCGAGTGATCTATGGATTGGTCGGCATTGGCTGCCTTGCCGGCGCGGCATGGCTGGCGAAACCAAAACGACACCGGTCCTAAATAGATACCGCACCTGATCGGAGCGCGTTCGGCGCGGCATGACCGTTTTTCTGCACTCACGACAATCTTTCGGAAAGTCGAGTTACTTTCGTAATCGGCCGGGGTTTTAGGGGTATCCTGCTTTCCCGGAGGCACCGCGGATGAACGCGTTTTTGGCCGCAACTGTGTTCTTGATCGGTTCTGGTCAGGAACCGACGCTTCGTACCTGGGACGTGGATGGTGTCAAGCGCGAGGCGCTGGTTTACGTGCCGGCGACGAAGTCGGGGGGCAAGGTTCCGCTGGTGTTCGACTTTCATGGTCACGGCGGCACGGCCAGACATGCGGCGCGAACGCATCACATTCATGAGACGTGGCCTGAGGCCGCCGTCGTCTACATGCAGGGATTGCACACGCCGGGCCCAGGCGCATGGCGTTCTGGATCGCCCGCTTCATCGCACGGCGGAACATGATCCGCTTTTCGAGCTGCTGGGCGATCGAATCGGCAATCAACTGGGCATCTACCTCGGGCTTGCGCACTTCCTCGATGTTGACATGGA
>JANNLP010000193.1:0-14862 GCA_031396905.1 Gemmataceae bacterium | reverse complement strand
GACCGGCCGCCACGCCGAGGGACACCGGATGCGTTAACCAGCCAATGTCAATGGCGACGCCGGCATTGGCCAGAGCGAAGATCGGCATGATGATGAAGCCGACAATAGGATGCAGCGCATGTTCCAAGCGCGCGAGCGGTGACACCGCTTCGCGCGCGGTCCAGGCGATCGCCTCCAGGAGTGCGTGTTGTCGGCCTGATTGACCGTCGTCCGCCAGTTGTTCCAGATTCTGTTCCAGCGAGTCGCGCATTCTCGGCAAGGCGATGAATGGCGCGGCGGGCGTTAACAGGCCGAGAATCACGCCGGCCACGGTGGGATGAACACGCGCCGCAAGGAATGCCAACCAGATTCCCATGCCCACAGCGACATACAAGAACAACGAGCGCACGCCTAACCGATTCATGCAAGCCGTCAGCGCCAGGCCGGCCAATCCGATGGCCAGCCAGTTGACCGCGACCTGGTCTGTGTACACGAAGGCGATCACAAGTACCGCGCCGATATCATCGGCGATTGCCAGCGCAAGCAGAAACACTTTCAGCCCGGCGGGCACGCGCGGGCCGAAAAGCGCCATGATGCCGACGACAAAGGCAATATCCGTCGCCATGGGAATGCCCCAGCCACGCGGATGAGCGCCCAAACCATGAAACGTGAGATAGACAAGAGCCGGCGCCAACATGCCGCCGGCCGCACCGATAACTGGCAGCGATGCCTTACGCCAATCGCTGAGTTCGCCATCGACAATCTCGCGTTTGATTTCCAGACCCACGACGAAAAAGAAGATGGCCATCAACCCATCGTTGATCCAGAACTCCAGCGGCTGATCGAGGACGAATTGGCCGATGCCGACGACGAGTGGCGTCTGCCACAAGTGGTGATACGCGGCAGCCCACGGCGAGTTGGCGATGATGAGTGCGATGGCCGCGCAGACAAGCAACACGCCGCCGGATGCGGATTCAATTTGCAGAAACCGCCGTAGCGGGCTGAGCAGTCGGCGAACGGGCAAGTTGTTATGGGATTGATGCGGCACAGTTGTGCGCCTTGAGCTGAACGACGCCGCTCAGGCAACGGTCGCCGGTTCCGGATCGCGGGCGGGAGTTGCAGCGGTTGGTACCGGCACACGGAACGCCGGCACCGGAATCGATGGATGCGGCGACAACGGTTCGGTCGTAATCTCAATGCCGCGGGTGGTGATGGCCACGGTGTGTTCGACGTGGACGCTCGGCAAACCATCACGTGTGCTGACCGTCCAGTGATCGCGGTTCACATCCACTTGACCCGTGCCGAGGCAGACCATTGGCTCGATGGCCAGCACCAGTCCGGGTTCGAGGCGGAAGTCGTACTTGCGGAAGTCTTTGGCAACGTAGTTCGGTACTTGCGGGCCTTCGTGCAACATCCGGCCAATGCCGTGGCCAACATAGGATTTCACAATGCCGTATCCGGCTTTGGCGACGTGCCGCTCCATCGCGCCGGCAACTTCGGACCACCATTTACGCCGGCCCGTCTCGTGGATGGCCAGGGCCAGCGTTTCCCACGCCACCTCGATCATGCGCTTCCATGCCGGCCGAAGTTCGCCGACGGCATGGGTGACGGCGGCGTCGGCGCACCAGCCGTTGAGCTTGCACGCGGTGTCGAGCTTAACTATCTCGCCTTCCTTGAGGACGCGCGAGCCGGGGATACCGTGAACCACTTGCTCGTTAATGGAGATGCACGTTACCGCCGGGTATGGCACGCGGTGGTTGCCCTTGTAACCCTTGAACAACGGCTCGGCATTGTGGGCTTCGAAGTGATCTTCGATGGCTTTGTCAATTTCGATGGTCTTGATGCCAGGCCGAATCATCTCTGCGGCGATGCGATGGGCCTCCGCCACGACTTTGCCCGCCTCGCGCATCAGCGACACTTCGCGGTCGGTCTTCAGTTCGGGCGCGTTATTAGTGAACGATCGAAACACGTTGATTTCCGATTAGCGTAGCTCGGCGATGACGCGCCGATGGATTGCTTCTACGTCGCCGATGGCGGGTATTTCTACGAGAATCCCGGTCTTTCGATAATAGTCCACGACGGGCCGGGTGGCTTGCTCGTAGGTGGTCAGTCGTTGCCGCACGGCGGCGGCGTCATCATCGGGCCGATTCTCGGCGGTGCGACGGACATCAATGCGACGAATTAACTCATCGACTGTGACAACAAAGAATATCACGCGGGTCAACGCCAGCTTGCAATCGGAAAGAACGCCATCGAGGTATTCGGCCTGCGAAACATTGCGCGGATAGCCATCAAGGAGGAAACTGTTCGGGGGATTGGTGCCGCGAAAGAACTCGGCCACGATGTCGTTGACGAGGGCATCCGGGACCAACTCGCCGCGGATCATGAATTGTTCGGCTTTACGGCCCGTTGTCGTGCCGGCCTTCACGGCTCCGCGCAACAGATCGCCGGTGCCGATGACCTGGAGGGCCATGCGCTCCTGGACGAGTTTTGCCTGCGTGCCTTTGCCGCTACCCGGAGGGCCGACGAACACGATTCGCACGACATCCTCCTTGTTAGCGTCTGAGTAAAAGGGTTATCCAACAATCGCGGTCTTAATCATCCGTGAGGCCAGGGTAATTCCTCATGACCAGATGGCTGTTGATTTTCTTGACCAAATCAAGGGCAACGCTGATGACGATGAGCAGGCCCGTGCCGCCGTAAAAGCTGGCCACGCGCGGGTCCACTTCCATCGTGTTGGAAACCAAACTCGGAATGACCGCAATCACGGCCAGGAAGGCGGCCCCGATGAACGTGACGCGCATCAACACTTTTTCAAGGTAATCGGCGGTACGTTTGCCGGGCCGGTAGCCGGGGATAAACGACCCGTAGTCTTTGAGATTGTTGGCCATGTCCTTCGGGTTGAACTGGATCGCCGTCCAAAAGTAACAGAAGAAGTAAATCAGGACGATGTACAACACGTTGTAAATGTAGCCTTGTCGTTCGAAGGATGACGCCAGCGCGTTGAGCCAACCCCAATTGACGGTGTTCTTCAGGAAGCCGAGCGCAAAATACGGCACCATGAGCAAGCTTGAAGCGAAGATCACCGGCATCACACCGGCCTGATTGACCCGCAGCGGCAGGTACTGCTTCGTGCCGCCGAATACTCGGCGGCCGCGAACGTGCTTGGCCGATTGCGTCGGGATGCGCCGTTGGCCTTTGGTAATGAGGACCACCCACACCACCACGGAAATGAACAGGAACATCAGTACCAGCAGTTTTTCAAAGCCGACCTCACCGGGGCCGCCGCCGCCGAGTTGCAGGACGGAGCGCTTGAACTGGCCGCTGGCGGAATCGAAGAGCAAAATCTTGGTCGCCTCGGGGATGCGGGCCACGATGCCCGACATGATGATGAGGCTGATGCCGTTGCCGATGCCGTATTCGTCAATCTGTTCGCCGAGCCACATCAGGAAGACGGTGCCGGCGGTCATAGTCAGAATCGAGGCGACGACGAAATAGTAATGTGTGAGGCCCGTGGTCAATCCGGGCAGCGCGTAGCCGCCGCCGCCAGCTCCCATGATGTAGTTCACGTAACCGATGGCTTGAATCAGGCAAATCGGCACGGTGGCGTAGCGGGTGTATTCGTTGATCTTTTTGCGGCCGGCTTCGCCTTCCTTCTGCAATTTCTCCAACGGCGGATAGACGCTGCCGAGGAGTTGAAAGATAATCGACGCGGAAATGTAGGGCATGATGCCCAGCGCGAAGATGCACGCCTGGCTGAGATTGCCGCCGGAAAACATGGAGACGAGGCCGAGAACCTGGCCCAGCGTTCCCTGCGAACTGCCGGCCATCAATTCGGCCATGCGGTCCTGATCGACGACCGGCAACGGCACATAGTAGCCGACCCGGTAGATGGCGATGCAGATGACGGTGAAGAGAATCTTGCGCGACAGTTCCGGGATGCGAAAAATTGTGAGCAGACTGTTCATGGGTCAACCGCTCCCGATGGCGTCCTAACCGTTCGACCTCGGCGGGGTCAGACTTCCTTGGCCGGGCGGGGCTTCATCTTGTTGCGAACTGGCTTCTTGGGTCCGGGGATCAGCTCGGCTGTGCCGCCGGCCTTTTCAATCCTGTCCTTGGCCGATGCGCTGAAGTGATGAGCCTTCACGGTCAACGCCTTATCCACTTCGCCGTTACCCAATACTCGTAAAACCTTCGGCATGCCTTTGAGTATCTTTTTCGCTTTGAGGTCTTCAAGCGTCACGGTCGCGCCTTTGTCAAATTTGGCGCTGATGTCGCCGACGTTGACTTCGAGGCTTGGCACATCCCACGAACCGTGGCTGAAACCGCGCTTGGGCGAACGACGGAACAACGGCGTCTGGCCGCCGACGAAGAACGGGCCGAACATCTCGGCACCGGCGCTGGCGTACTGACCCTTGCTGCCGCGTGTCGCCGTCTTGCCGTGCCCGGAGCCGGGACCGCGGCCGACGCGTTTTTTTCGCTTGTGGGTGTGAATGCCCTGGTTAACTGACTTCAGATCCATCAGAGCGTCACTCCCCGTAGTCGTGAAACTTCTTCGCGGGTCCGCAGCGACATCAATCCTTCAATCGTCGCTTTGACGAGGTTGATAGGATTGGAACTGCCATGAACCTTGGTCAGAATGTTCTCGATGCCGCACGCTTGCAGCACTTCGCGGACGCCAGGCCCGGCTTTGACACCGGTGCCGGGGGCGGCGGGCACCAGAATCACTTTGCTGGCGCCGAAGCGGCCCATGGTGCGGTGCGGGATGGTCTTCCCCCTCATTTGGACACGACCACCGCGTTTAATCGATTCGTGGGCATCTTTTAGCGCTTTTTCCACGGCGGGCGGCACTTCGTTGGCCTTGCCGTAGCCCCACGATACCTTGCCTTTTTTGTCGCCGACCACGACGAGGGCATTGAAACTAAACCGGCGGCCGCCCTTCACCACGGCGGCGCAACGGCGAATCTTGACGACGTAATCGTCGAATCCATCAGACCGGCTATCGCGTTCTCTGGCCATTTATGCGTCCTAAAACTGGATGCCGCCCTTGCGGACTGCCTCGGCGAGGGCTTTCACCCGGCCGTGAAACTTGTAATGCCCGCGATCGAAGCAGACCTGGCTCACGCCTTTGGACTTCGCGACTTCGGCGAGTTTGGTGCCGACCACAGTCGCGGCTTTCACATTGCCGCCGTATCCCGCATCGGCTTTCACATCTTTAGCCGCCGTGCTGCAGGACGCCAGCGTGACACCATTCAAATCATCCACAATCTGCGCATAAATATGGAGTGAAGAACGGAATACGGTCAGGCGCGGACGTTCCGGCGTACCACGCACGCGATTGCGAACGCGATGTCGCTTTCGAAGGCGGCGAGCGGCGAGTCGTTTTTGAGCTTTCATCGTCGAAACCCCAGCCCTCTTTCACAAGCGAAGAGGGGGAAAGATTGTTAGGCCGCTCCGCTGGCGAAGGACTTGCCTTCCTTGCGCCGGACAACTTCGTTTTCGTAACGGATGCCCTTGCCCTTATATGGCTCGGGCTTGCGTGAGGCCCGAATGTCGGCGGCGAACTGACCGACCTTTTGCTTGTCCGCCCCCTTCACGAGGATGGTCGTCGGGTCGGGAACTTCAAAGGTCACGCCCGCCGGCGGCTTTAGGCTGATCGGGTGGGAGTAGCCCACGGTCAACACCACCATGCCCTTGTCGCTCCGAGCCTGGTAACCAATGCCTTCGATCTTTAGTTTCTTCTCGTAACCGGTGGTCACGCCAGCGACCATGTTGGCGATCAGGGCGCGGGTCAGGCCGTGAATCGCGCGATGAGTCTTATCATCGGCTGCGCGCGTGACTTTGAGTTGCTTGCCGGCAACATCGTATTCGACCGCCACCTGCGGAAGAAACGATTGCTCGAGCGTGCCCTTCGGCCCTTCCACCTTGACGATGCGATCGAGGACCGACACCTTCACGTTGGCGGGAATGGCAACCGGTAGTTTGCCGATGCGTGACACTGTTCGCTACTCCGATGGGCGGGCGGTTGTTCGGATTACCATACTTTGCAGAGCAACTCGCCGCCGAGCTTGGCGGCGCGGGCGGCGCGGTCGCTCATCACGCCCTTGCTGGTGCTCAGCACGGCGATGCCAAGACCATCCAACACTGGTGTCAATTCATCGTGCTTGACATAGCGACGCAGGCCAGGCCGGCTCACGCGCTCCAGATGTCGAATCACTTGCTCGCCTTCGGGTCCGTACTTCAGATACACTCGCAGAACCAATTTGGCCGTGGATACCGGAGAGTTGGTATCAAAGGTCATGCCTTCGGCTGATTCCACATTCTTGCCGGTTTGGAAGCCGAGGATGAAGCCTTCGTCGCGCAGCACTTCGGCCATGCGAACTTTCATCTTGCTGGCGGGCATCTCAACCACGGGCCGCTCGATATTCACGGCGTTGCGGATGCGGGTCAGCATGTCGGCCAATGGATCGGTCATCATGGTCGTATCGTTCCTTACCAACTCGCTTTGCGGACGCCGGGGATCAAACCATCGGACGCCATGTCGCGGAAGCAAATGCGGCAGATGCCGAACTTGCGATACACGGCCCGTGAGCGACCGCAAATCTTGCAGCGTCGCTTGATTCGGATGATATCCCGCGGACGAAGTACGGACTTCGTTGGATCCTTCTTGTGCAAGTCCAGCAACTTGCACTGTTTCTTGAACGTCGCGGCTTTTGCGGTCGTGGACATAGTCGGTCCCGTGCGAGGCTCAGTACTTAGATTTCGCGGAACGGCATGCCGAAGAGCTTGAGCAGCTCCCGGGCTTCGTCGTCCGAGTGGCCGGATGTCACGATGGTGATGTCCATGCCCTGGGTGAAGTTAATCTTGTCCGGCTCGACTTCGGCGAAGATACCCTGCTCGCTCACGCCGAAGGTATAGTTGCCGTTGCCGTCGAAGCTGTTCGGATTGATGCCGCGAAAGTCACGGATGCGGGGCAATGCGGTGGCAATCAACCTGTCGAGAAACTCATACATCCGCTTGCCGCGAAGCGTGACCCGGCAGCCGATCTCGTTGTTTTCACGAAGCCGGAAGCCGCTGATGGCGACCTTGGACTTCGTGATCTGCGCCTTCTGGCCGGCGATCATGGTCAGATCGGCGGACGCCTGCTCGAGGCGGTTTTTGTCTTGCAGCGTCTTGCCCACACCCATGTTGATGCAGATCTTCTGCAGCTTCGGGATGCTGTGCGGGTTGGACCTACCGAACTTCTTGGCCAACACCGGCACGATCTCGTCTTTGTACTTCAAGTACATGCGGATCGGCGGCGGGGGCGCGGCCGGCTTGCCGGGATCCGCAACCACGACCTTGGCGGCAGCGGAAGCCTTGTCGGCTTTGGCCTTGGCGGCTTTTTCAGCACCCGCTTTGGCAGCCTTCTCGGAGGCGGCGGCCTTCTTCGGGTCTTTCGCTTCTTTAGGCGCTTTCTCAGCCACGTCAGACTACCTCCGCCGCGAGGCTAATGATTTTGGCAAAGTTCTTTTCGCGTAGTTCGCGGGCCACCGCACCAAAGATGCGCGTGCCCTTGGGATTCTGCTCGGCGTCGATGATCACGAGGGCGTTGCTGTCGAAGCGGACATAGCTGCCATCGTCGCGGCGCGTCGCTTTCTTGGTGCGGACCACCACGCCACGGATAACGTCGCCGCCTTTGACTTCACCGCCGGGAATCGCCTTCTTAACGCTGGCGATGATGACGTCGCCGATGCAGGCATAGCGCTTGCGGCTGCCGCCGAGCACTTTGATGCACATGCACACTTTGGCGCCGGTGTTGTCGGCGACATCGAGAAAGCTGTATTCCTGAATCACGCTGGTAACCTCCCGGCCGCTGAAGCCGCTTTATGCCGGGTTGCCCGGGCTCAACGTATCGACGCCGCCGGGCGCCTTCTTGACCACGCGCACGAGCCGCCAGCGCTTGGTCTTGGACATTGGGCGTGCCTCGGCGATCTCGACGGTATCGCCGGTATGAGTTTCATTCCTCTCATCGTGAACGATGCACACGGTACGGGTCTTGATGTACTTACCGTACCGCACGTGCTTGACGAGCCGGGAAATCTCCACGCGGCGGGTCTTGCTTGCCTTATCGCGGGTGACGACACCGGTTACGGTTCGTCGCATCGTTCGCGTTATCGTTTCGGCCATGTTTGGACAATCCTCAGGCGGACGCGGTGGCGGGGCCGGCCCGTTCCCGTTGAATAGTTTTGATCCGCGCGACATCGCGGCGGGTCTTGCAGATGGCGTCGGGCGTTTCCAGGCGATCCGTCGCCGCCTGGAAGCGCAATTCAAAGAGTTTCTTCTGCGCGTCTTGCAACGAGCTTTTCAACTCTTCGATCGACAGGTTGCGTAGCTCTTTGGCCTTCATCGCCGATTCACCTCGATCACGATCCCTTGGCGGTTCGCTGCACGAACCGGCACTTGAACGGCATCTTGTAAGCGACCTTCGAGAAGGCCATGCGTGCGGCCGGCTCGGGTACACCCGCCAGCTCGAAGAGCATGGTGCCGGGCTTCACCACGGCCGCCCAATACTCCGGTTCGCCTTTGCCTTTACCCATGCGCGTTTCCAGCGGAATCGACGTAATCGATTTGTGCGGAAACACGCGAATGTACAGCCGGCCTTCGCCGCGGGTGGCGTGGGCTGCTGTAACGCGGCCGGCTTCGATGGTCTCAGCGCTCAGCCAGCCGCCTTCCAGCGTTTGCAGGCCAAAATCGCCAAACGACACCGTGTTGCCCCGGGTCGCGTTACCTCTTACCTTGCCGCGTTGGCTTTTTCGAAACTTTACCCGCTTGGGCATGAGGGGCATTGGTCACATCCTCTCCGGTCAGGTAGTCGCCGTTGTTCACCCACACTTTGATGCCGATATTCCCTTGAGCTGTGGATGCTTCGGTGAAGCCGTAATCGATTTTCGCCCGCAGCGTACTCAAGGGGATACTGCCGTCCATGGACAGTTCGCACCGGGCCATTTCCGAGCCGCCCAGGCGACCCGCGAGCTGAATCTTCACGCCCTTGGCACCGGCTTCCATCGATTGCTCGATGGATCGCTTCAGTGTTTTGCGGAAGCTGGCCCGCTTCTCCAACTGCTCCGCGATGTCCTCCGCGATCAGTTGCGGATCGGTCATCGGGTTGGCGACTTCAAACGTTTTCACCTCGATATGACGGTGGACCAGAGATTCCAAATCCTTGGTCAACTTGTCGATCTCGGTGCCCTTCTTGCCGATAATCACACCGACTTTCGCCGAGTGAATGTGAACGGTGACCCGTTCACGGGTTCGCTCGATGCGGATTTTGGAGATGCCGGAACGCTTGAACTTCGCCTTGATGTACTTGCGAATCTTCAGGTCTTCGAGCAATAACTCCGAGAAGTCGGCCTTGTTGGCGTACCAGGTGCTGCCCCAGTCGGTCATGATGCCGACGCGGAAGCCTGTGGGTCGGACTTTCTGTCCCATTACTTCGCACCCTCTTCCCGTCCGTCATCCACGGCAATGACGATGTGGGCGTACCGCTTCTTGATCGGCGTGGCCATGCCGCGGGCGCGGGGCATGAATCGCTTCATGATCGGTCCACCATCGATACGCGATTCGACGATCTTCAGATCATCCACGTTGCGGGCGCCTTTGTCTTCAGCATTGCCAACCGCACTCTTAAGCACCGCTTCAATCAGCCGCGCGCCGCGATTGGGCAGGAACTTCAAAGCTTCCATCGCCTCATCGGCCGTCTTCCAACGGATGAGATCGGCGATCGGCCGAAGCTTTCGGGCCGTCACGTCGGCAAATCGATGTTTGGCGATAAAGCGCATCGCATTCTCCTGGGCATTACTTGCCGGCCGGGGCAGCTGCCTTGGCCGACTTGCCACCCGAGTGGCCCTTGAATATCCGCGTCGGGGCGAACTCGCCGAGCTTGTGGCCGACCATGTCTTCGGTGACAAACACACGCATGTGCTGTTTGCCGTTGTGCACGAGGAATGTATGGCTGACGAACTCCGGGACGATGGTGCAATCGCGCGACCATGTCTTCACCGGCTCGCGGCGAACGTTCTTCTCGATTTTCGCCAGCAGGCGAAGATCGACGTGCGGGCCTTTTTTCAGCGAACGACTCATGTCGCCGTCCTTTGGTTATGCGTAGTGCGGACCGGGGCGTTTTCGGCGAACGATCGCCCGGTTCGACGGTTTGCGTTTCTGTCGGGTCTTGCCGCCCTTGGCCAACACACCGGTTGGCGAACACGGGTGGCGACCACCGGAGGTACGACCTTCGCCACCACCCATTGGATGGCTGACCGGATTCATCGACGTGCCGCGGTTATGGGGCTTGCGGCCCTTCCAGCGGTTGCGGCCCGCCTTGCCTAAGTCAAGATTCATGTGATCGGAGTTACCGATCACACCAATCGTGGCTTTGCAATTCACATCGACACGCCGAACTTCACCGCTGGGCAGCGTGATCTGTGCCCAATGGCCTTCGCGGGCTGACAGCGTGATGTGAGTGCCGGCCGAACGACCAAGTTGGCCGCCGCGACCCGGTTGCATCTCAACGTTGTGTACTTCCATGCCGAGCGGAATCCGGCGGAGCGGCAGGCAATTGCCCACGTTCGGCTCCATCTCGTCCCCGCTTTGCACGGTCATGCCGGCCGTCAACCCATCCGGGGCCAGGATGTACAGTTTCGTTCCGTCTTCGTATCGCACCAGCGCGATGCGAGCCGAACGGTTCGGATCGTACTCAATCGACATCACCTGGGCCGGGCCAGTTTTCTTGCGCTTGAAATCGATCAAGCGGTACATGCGCTTGTGGCCACCGCCACGAAATCGCACGCACGTGACACCCTGAACGTTGCGGCCGCCCTTCTTTTTGGCGGGAATGAGCAACGACTTCTCGGGCTTGTTCTCAAGCGGGAACGTACATTCGGCGAAGTCGCTAACCGATCCATGTCGGCGACCCGCTGATGTCGGTCGGTATTGTCGAATGCCCATATCCGTTATCCGTTTGTGATCCGTCGCTTGTTGTTTGCACAACAAACGATGGATGACTGGCGATTAGAAGAACTCGATCCTGTCTTCTTCGTTCAGCTCCACGACCGCTTTCTTCCAGTCCGGCTGTTTTCCGAGCAGGTTGCGGTAGCGGCGTGATTTACCCATGCGAATCTGCGTGCGGACGCCGACCACGCGCACCGGGAACAGCGTCTCGATAGCGGCCCGAATCTGGGTCTTGGTGGCCATTGGATGAACTTCAAAGCAGTAGGCGTTGTGGTGCGTGCTTTGATGCGTACCCTTTTCGGTCACAATCGGGCGGACGATGATCTGGTGCGGCTCCAACTGATAGCTCGGGGCGCCGACGCGAACCCGCTTCGCCTTGCGGTTGGTCCGTGATAAACGCTTTGTCCGTGGTCGCGATTGCATCGTTTATTCTCGGCTCAGGCCGGTTTCTTCGCTCGCAGCTTTTCCAGCGCGGCTTTGGTGAGCACCAACTGCTTGCGCTTCAGCACTTCGTACGCATTCATCTGTTCGGTCGGCAGCACACCGACGCCACGGATGTTGCGGCCCGACTTATAAACGGTCGGGTCATTCTTATCCGTGCCGATGAGGCAACTGACGCCTTCGAGCTTCAAAGCCTTAAGTACGCCGGCCATAGTTTTGGACTTCGGAGCGGCCAAACCAAAGTCATCGACGACTGTGACTTCGTTGTCGGCGAATTTGCTCAAGATCGCCATGCGGGTAGCGATTCGCAGTGCCTGCTTGGGCAGGCTGTATGAGTAGTCGCGTGGCTTCGGCCCCTTGGCGGTGCCGCCGCCGCGACGCTTGTTGGTCCGCTTGCCGCCGGCGCGGGCGTTGCCTGTGCCCTTCTGCTTGAAAATCTTCTTGGTGCTGCCGGCGACTTCGCAACGGCGAAGCGTGGAGTGGGTGCCAGCGCGCTGATTGGCCTGGTACATGATCACGCAATCGTGCAGCAACTGCTTGTTGATCTTGCCGCCGAACTCGGCCGGGTCCACGGACAATGTGCCGACGGACTCGCCCCGGATGTTCATTACCGAGATGCTGATCGGTCCGCTGATGGCGGCTGTCGTGGCTTCAGACACAGTGTCGGCCCTTCACATACAACCGCCCGCCGGGGTTTGACCGGCGGGCAAAATCGCCCACGCCCGGCCCCTGCTGGCGGTCGGGGGTATTTCGTTACGTATCTCTAATGGGTGGTCACTTCCCGGCCGGAGACATCACACGAATCTTGATGTCCACGCCAGGTGGAAGACTCAAACCCTTATTCAGCGCCTCGATGGTCTTACCAGTCGGTTGCAGAATATCGATCAGCCGCTTATGCGTGCGAATCTCAAACTGCTCGCGGCTCTTGCGGTCGATGTGCGGACTACGCAACACCGTGTACCGCTCGATCCGCGTGGGCAACGGAATCGGTCCATGAACAATCGCCCCGGTGCGCTGGGCCGTGTCCACAATCTCATAAGCCGTCCGGTCCAGCACTTCGTGATCGAACCCTTCCATCCGAATGCGGATACGCTCGTTGGAAAAATTCGACATCAGCCGACACTCCCGCCCGAAGGCGCAATATTTCGAGGAAAAGGCTTTTTAGGCCCCGTAGCCCCAATGTCAAGGCGATCCGGTGAAACCTGCCGATTCTTGCAGTAATTCGCCATCTCCCCGAGTTCCAATACATATCATCGCAAAGAATGGGAGGATTGGTTATGACGCTCGACGACTTGGGGCGCGTCCTCGCAGAACTAAGTAATTGTTCAGTGCGCGCGTTTTCCACGCGCAATTTCGGCCGACAGCAATATTTGGATGCCAGGTCGGTCGTCGTACCCCAGGAACGGTCACGGTTAGTATTATCGGATGTTCGCTCCGCACTGGATGTGAAACAAATTGCGTTTATTGGTACAACGCGGTGGCTGGGCGATGAGAAACACCCGAATGCCGCCGAAATCGTCATAGCCATCGGTGATTCGCAAATGGATATTCTGAGGGTTGCGCAATCGGACGCAGTAAACCACGACAAGGATACGGACGACCTAATAGCCAAATTGTCTGAATTCGACAGGCGCTACAATATCGATGTTTTTCACGCCGAGACCGATACGATTGAGTTTCAGTTCAAAGAATTGCCGGGTGATCTATCGGCGTTTAGCAAAGAACTCTACGCGTTTTGTCCTGACATAGTTGACCAAGGTGTTGGCAGCATCGAGGCGCTTGAGCGAGACATAAAGGAGAAAAAAGAGGTACTCCTTTGGTGGGATTGACGCGGTGGTTCTACCGATCAATCTCACCCATAACGATGTCGATGCTGCCGACAATGGCCGGGATGTCGGCGATCAGGCAGCCTTTGCAGATCGCATCGGTGACGCTCAAGTTGCAGAAACAGGATGACTTGGCGCGCACGCGCAGCGGCACGGCTTCTTTGCCGGGGCGACCCACCACGTAGAAGCCCATGGCCCCGCGCGGGCATTCGGTTTCCACGTATGCTTCGCCGGGGGTCAGGTGCCGGGGTGGTTCGATGCGGTGCGAGCCCTGTGCGGTCTTGTATTTTTCGAGGCCCTGCTCGATGAGGCTGAGGCTTTCCAACACTTCGAGCATGCGCACAAAGAAGCGGTGCCAGCAATCGCCGATGACCGCGCCGGTTGGCGCTTCAGTAAATGGCGGGATAATCACCTTAAAGTTGTATGTCTCATAGCCGCAATACGGTTCAATCCGGCGAAGGTCCCAATCGGGGTCGCCCTTGGTGCGGTCGAGTGAACCTCGCAGCATCGGCCCCGAACAGGCGTGACTCAGTGCAAGTTCTTTACCCATGACGCCGATGCCGGCGGTGCGCTGCACGAAGATATGATTGCGGGTCAGCAGCGTGTGGTACTCTTCAACTCGCGGCCGGAAGTAGTTGATGAACTTCTGGCAGTGGTCCGGCCAATCGGCCGGCAAGTCATCGTGGGCGCCGCCGATGGTGATATAGCTGTAAGTTAGACGGGCACCGCACACTTCCTCCAGCAAATCCAGGATCATTTCCCGTTCGCGGAAGGCATAGAGGAAAGGGCTGAATGTGCCGAGGTCGAGGCCATAAGTGCCCATGGCGACCAAGTGGCTGGCGATGCGATTGAGTTCGCAGATGATGACGCGGATGACGTTGGCTTTCTCCGGCACCTTCATGCCGCACAGCTTTTCCACGGCCAGCGAGTAGCCGAGGTTCATGTTCATCGCGGCCAGGTAATCCATCCGGTCCGTGTACGGCACGAACTGGATCGGCGTGACATTTTCGCCAATCTTCTCGGCGCAGCGATGCAGGTAGCCCATGTGCGGCGTGACTTCGGAGATCACTTCGCCGTCGGTGCGCAGCACGAGCCGCAGCACGCCGTGGGTGCTGGGGTGCTGCGGCCCCATGTTTACCAGCATCTCGTCCGTGCGGACGTCGAACTCAACAATGGTCGGATCAACAAGCGATGGCATTGCGTTTAGCGCCCCCGGATGCCGTGGTATTCCAACGGGAACTCGTAGTCCTTGCGGAGCGGATGGCCTTCCCAATCTTCTGAGCACAAAATGCGGGTTAGGTTTGGATGCCCGGTGAAGTGGATGCCGAGCATGTCAAACACTTCACGCTCGTGCCAGTCGGCCGACTTCCAAATGCCGGACGCGGATGGCACTTCGGGCAGTGTACCCTTGGCGTCGCCCTTCCAACGCGGCAACACCACTTTCAGCGTGAAGCGATGCTTGTGCCCAGATGGCCACCCGGTCGCCGGGGCGAATGCCGTCGGCGGCGAGCCGGCCGGCGTGCGCGAGCGCGGCCCGCTCCAGCTCCCGGTAGCCGAGGGTCGCCTCCGGCGTGATCAGGGCGGGGTGTCCGGCCGGGCGGCCGAGGTGGGGGAGGAGCGGGTGCAT
>JANNLP010000181.1:0-9469 GCA_031396905.1 Gemmataceae bacterium | reverse complement strand
GGCGCGCCATGCTGGAGCAAGAGCGCGCCGAAGCTGCTGTGAAGATGTGGGTCTAGATCGCCGAAGGCCAACTTCTCAAGGGCATGGTGCGGCAAGTCAAACCGTTCGGTGCCTTCGTGGACCTCGGCGGCATCGATGGGTTGATTCCCGTTTCGGAAATGAGTTGGTCGCGCGTCAATGACCCCACAGAGATTCTGTCGCCCGGTATGACCGTCGATGTGATGGTCATGCGTGTGGACCGCGACAACAAAAAGGTGAGCCTCAGCCTGCGGGCAACCACCGCCAGCCCGTGGGACACCGCTCATTACAATTACTCGCCCGGATCCGTGGTGACCGGTACCGTCACCAAGATCGAGCCGTTCGGCGTGTTCGTGCAACTCGAAGCCGGCATCGAAGGCCTGGTCCACATTTCCGAACTTTCACGTGAACGAGTTCGCAACACACGAGACGCCGCCCAGCCTGGCCAGCAAGTTCAAGTGAAAGTGCTGCAAGTGGATCGCGACCAACGGCGAATCTCGCTTTCGATCAAACAGGTGAAGGAGGCCGAGATTGCCGCTGCGGATGCTGCCGAGGAAGCGGCCATGGAACCGCCAAAGCCGCGCGTCAAAGACCCGACCTTGCGTGGTGGCATCGGTGGCGGTGGCCCGCTGTTCCCGAGCTTGGGCAAGAAGAGTTAACCACTGGAAAAGTCCGTTGCGATACGTGTTTGCTGCCATACTGTGCACTTTCGGCATGGCCCGCGCCGCTGATGTGGTTGAGCAACTTCCGTCCTCCACTCGCCTGCTGGTTGGCATCAACCTCAAACAACTCATCGATTCTCCGCTCGGCAAACAACAGGCCGAGCGACTGAGCAAAGTCTTTTCCGATTGGTCGGCCGCACTCGTTAATCTTGGCCTCGAACCAACTACTATCGATCGCATCTGGCTCACGGCCGGTGATGGCTATCCGCGCGGCACGGCCATCTTCTTCACCGGCAAGATCGACCCGGCCAAGGTCGAGTTCAAGATGCAACAGCACATCCGCGAACATCGCTTCGCCGTGCGACCATTCCGCGAAAACAATCAACCATGTTATGCGCTGGAAACGCCCGTGGGCATGAACCCCATCCCGGGAATGCCGTCAAACTTGTTTGTCACTATGCGCAAGCAGGACCTGGTGGTCACCTTCGATCAGGAGACACTGCTTCTATTGTTGCGCCCCATCGAACAATCAAAGTCGGCCAAAGATCGCTTTGCACCGCACACGGAAGCGCTCGACCGCCAATCCGGCCTAGTCGGCGCTTTCAGGCCACCCGAAGTCCTGACCGTAAGTGGCTCCCTACTTGTGGGCGTCGCTTCCGTAGAAGTGGAAGCCGATCTCGAAAAAGGTCTGATCGCCACGCTGACATTTCGCTGCGCCGACGCGGCCACGTTTCAAACTCGATTGAAAGACGGCCTGGAACAGGCCAAACAAGTCTTCGCCCCGCTGGCGACCCAACAGGCCGTTGATCCCAAATTGATGCAATTCCTGCAGGAACTCCTCACCAGCGCCAAAATCGAACTCAAGTACAACGACGTGACATTGTCCACGGAAATCACGGCCGATATGGCCGCACGAATACTCAAGAAATGACGTGCTACTTCAATAACCCTTTTACCACGCCTTCAACATCGTCATACGTAAACGGCTCGTCCGGCGTGAAGAGCTTGGCGCGGTGGCCATCGCGGCCAAATACGAGGACGGTGGGCAACGCTGTGGAGCCGAGGCGGGCGTCCAATTCGTCGGCGGTGTCGATCCAGTGATAGTTTTCGAAATGTGCATTCATGCGCTGCAGGAACTTGAGCGCTTTGGGACCGTCATCCGCGTGATCGGCCGTGACCGTCATGCACACAACGCCATGATTCTTGTACTTCTTTTGCATCTCGACCAGATGCGGGAACTCTCTTTTGCAAGGCACTCAGAACTCGGCCCATAAATCCAGAACAACGATCTGGCCCTTATGGGCGGCGATGGCTTTCTCTAGGTCGGGCCATTTCACCTGGGTCATCGTGACGGGCCGCTCGGCCGTGGAACAACCGGCGAACATCGCGGTCACGAACACCAGCGCCATTGACTTGTACATTGCCAGACTCCGAAAACGACGCGGCTGGCCGCACGGTGCGACCAGCCGCTCGAAATCATTCCTTTTCCTTTTTCTTGTCGTATTGGATACCGCAGCCGACTGCTTTGGTTTCCTGCACCTTCGGCGTCTCGCCCTTCAGCGCGGCGGTGACGGCGTCTTCCAGGTACTTCTTGGTGATGTTTTTACCCTTCATCGTGTCGTCATCGATAACGCCCGTATACACGAGCCGGCGTTCTTTGTCGAACACGAAGAACTCAGGAGTCTTCTCGGCTCCGAGGTCTTTGCCAATCTTCTGCGTCGGATCATAAGCGTATGCAAAATTGAAGCCTTTGGTCTTGGCCCGTTCCTTCATTTTGTCGAGTTTGTCAGCATCGCTGTTGTTGACATTGATGGCGACGAAGCCCACCTTGCTATCTTTGCCGCAGAACTTTTTGTTGAAGTCAATCAGGCGATCTTCGACGGCTACGGCAACGGGGCAGTGGTTGCAAGTCAGGCAAACGACAACGACGTCTTTGTCCTTCATGTCATCGAACGATACACTCTTCCCTTCGGCGCTTTCCAAGCCGGAAAACTTCGGGGCCTTTTCGCCAATTTTGAGCCGGGCCGCCTCGACCGAGGCTACTAATGCCAATGCCGCAACGGCGGCGGCTGCAAATCGAAACATGCGGGAAACTCCTTTGGGAAGTGTCGGGCGAGCGAGCGCATACCACGGTACACCCGTGGCGGGACCGCTACCACCTCAGACGGCATTATATGCCGATCTATTCGGTGTCGGCCAATGAACGTAGAATGATACATGCCCGTATTACTTCCGGGTTACACCCTCCTGATGAGACGGGCGACGGCCCGCCGCTGATGTCCGCGCCGAAACGCATCCGCAACTTCTGCATCATTGCCCACATCGATCACGGCAAAAGCACGCTTGCGGATCAATTTTTGCTGCAAACCAACACGATTTCCCAGCGCGACTACCGCGCGCAAACACTCGATGCGATGGACCTGGAACGTGAGCGTGGAATCACGATCCGGATGCACCCGGTCACGATCTACCACGAGATGAACGGCGAGAAATATGAATTGAATCTCATTGATACGCCGGGCCATGTGGACTTCGGCTATGAGGTTTCCCGCAGCCTGGCCGCTTGTGAAGGCGCCATTCTGCTGGTGGATGCTTTTCAGGGCGTGCAAGCTCAGACAGTGGCCAACGCCTTTCTGGCACTCGAAGCCAACCTGACAATCATCCCCGTCCTCAACAAATGCGATCTGCCGACGGCCCGGCCCGACGACGTGATCCGCGAGATGGAGCAATCCGTCGGCGCGGTTCCCGATGAGGTGATGCGGGTCAGTGGCAAGACGGGCATCGGCGTCACCGATTTGTTGAATGCAATTATCGAACGCATCCCGCCGCCGCCGGGTACGGATGATGAGCCGTTGCGCGCGCTCGTTTATAATTCGCATTTTGATACTTACAAGGGCGTTGTCGTCTACGTTCGTGTGAAAGGCGGCGTGCTGAAAAAGGGCCAGCGCGTCTTCATGATGCGGAACAACCGGACGTATGACATTGTCGAAATCGGCGTGTTTCGACCCGGCATGACCACGTGCGAAGAACTGCACAATGGTCAGGTCGGCTACTTCATGGCCCAGATCAAGGACATCACCGACGTCCACATTGGCGATACCGTCACGGATGCGTTCAACCCGGCGACGGAGGCTCTAGCGGGTTATAAAGAACCCAAGCCAATGGTGTATTCGGGCCTGTACCCGATCAACAACAACGACTTCGAGACGCTGCGCGAGGCCCTCGCCAAGCTGCGGCTCAACGACGCCAGCTTCACGTATGCTCCGGAAGTCAGCGACGGACTTGGCTTCGGCTTCCGCTGCGGCTTCCTCGGCATGTTGCACCGCGAGATCATTCAGCAGCGGCTGGAGCGCGACACCGAGATTGATCTCGTGCAAACCGCGCCGAATGTGACGTACGAAATCGTGAAGCGTGACGCGTCGGTCATCGTGGTGAACTGTCCGCAGGATGTGCCGGATGCCGGGCAAATCGAGGAGTTTCGCGAGCCGTTCGCCAAGAACAGTTTTATCGTGCCGGCCGAGAACGTCGGCGATTTGATGACGCTGTGCACCGACCGCCGCGGCGTGTTTCAACGCATGGAATACCTCGGGCCGAAGCGGGTGATGCTGGTTTTCGAGATGCCGTTGGCGGAAGTCATTTACGATCTTTACGACAAGCTCAAGAGCGTGACCCGCGGCTACGGCACGATGGATTACGAGGTGACGGAATACCGAGCCGCCGACCTGGTGCGGCTCGACGTGCTGGTGCACAACAACCGCGTGGATGCGCTTTCTGTGATTGTTCACCGGCAAAACGCCGACCGGCGCGGCCGCAACCTCATCAAGAAGTTGCGCACGCAGATCAGCAAGCACTTGTTTGAGATTGCCTTGCAGGCCGCCATCGGCAGCCGGGTGATTGCCCGCGAGACTATCTCGGCCATGCGCAAGAACGTGACCGCGAAGTGCTACGGCGGCGACGTCACCCGCAAACGCAAGTTGCTATCCCGGCAAGCCGAGGGCAAAAAGCGGATGAAGCAGATCGGCCAAGTGGAGATTCCGCAAGAGGCGTTCCTGGCCGTGCTGGAATCGGATTGAAGTATTCCGTCTTCTTCGTGCTTCCTTTGTGCCCTCTGTGTCTTTGTGGTTGATCTTAGAAACCAACCACAAAGACACAGAGGGCACAAAGATCACACAAAGAAGACCACTACAAATGAACGACTGACACATTGAATCATTTCATGGCGTTGCCATTGCGAAACTGGTGCCGGCGAATCGCGTTGGCAATTGCGTTGTTGCTTGTTTTTCGGGTGGTGTTCTGTGAGCTGTTCGTCGTCGCTGCAACAAGCATGATGCCGGTGCTTCAGGCGGGCGATGTATTAGTTGTCGATAAACAAATCTACGAATGGCGGTTGCCGCGGCGCTGGGAAATCATTGTCTTCCACGGACCGGAGTATCGCACGACGCCTTACGTGAAACGCGTCGTTGCCTTGCCCGGCGAGACTGTTGAGATCAAAGACGGACGCATCCATATCAATGGCGAAGCGATCGCAATGCCGCATCAGGCATCTTACGAATCTCATGGCCGGCATGGCATTCACAGTCCCTGCCGACTAGACGTCGACGAGTTTTTCGTGCTGGGTGACAATAGCGCCGCCTCCGACGATAGCCGCACCTGGCCGCAACCCGGTGTGAAGTTGTCCGCGATCATCGGCAAGCTGATGCAGCGGTAAATTATTTCAATTCTGTTGACACGGCTGCCGCGAGTCGCTATTATTTGACCGGTCAGTCAACACAATCGGAACGTCATGGATTCCAGCGAAACGGTCGATGTGCGCGACCGCATCATCGAGGTTGCGGCGGACCTGTTTTTGAAGCAGGGCTACGGTGCTACCGGCATCGCGCAGATTCTGGAGGCGGCGGACGTGTTGCGCGGCAGCTTGTACTACTACTTCCCGACCAAGGAAGACTTGCTGCTGGCCACGCTCGAATGGCGCAAAAAGATGATGTGGCCGGAGGTCGTACAACCGGTGTTCGACCGACTCGATGACCCGTTGGAGCGGCTGTTCGGCATCTTGCATGGATATCGCGACTTGCTGTTGATGTGCGAGTTCCAGGTCGGCTGCCCGATTGGCAACCTGGCGTTGGAACTGACGGAGTCGCATAGCCGCGTCCGACAACTGCTGGCGGAGAACTTCGACAACTGGAAGAACGCGGTGCGCGGTTGTCTCGAAGAAGCGCGGCCACGCTTGCCAGTTGACAGTAGCACGAATGATCTCGCCCACTTTGTGCTGACCGTCATGGAAGGCGCGGTGATGCTCGCTCGCACCTATCGCACCATTGGTTGCTATGACACGGCGATCAATGTGCTACGCGATTACTTCGAGCGCCTGCAATTGGCCGCCACCGAATGGGGCGGCCAACCCAAGGGCAAAGTTCCCGCCCGCCGACCCGTTCAAACTACCTCAACACGCAAAACACGAACCTAGGAGACGCATCATGCGGAGAACGCTATTTGGCACATTACTTTTTGTTGCCCTGGCAACGAATGCGGCCGCTGAATCACCGGAGCCGGTGCTGGCACTTAATGGATTGGATCCCATCGCCTTGATCGACGGCAAGGAAGTGCCGGGATTGGAAACAATTGAAATCACGCATGGGCTGTTTCGCTATCGCTTCGCCAACCCGGAAAACAAGGCGACCTTCACGGCCAAGCCCGATGACCATGGCATCCAATTTGGCGGCGCATGCGGGAAGATGGGTCCGTTCAGCGGCAATGGCAATCCAAGCCGCTTCTATGTTCATGACCGCCACATTTATGTGTTCGCATCCGAAAGTTGCCGCGACGGCTTCAAACGCGATCCAGTCAAACACATCGAACAACCGAATCCCGTACCAATGGGTACCGCCGAGCAGAAACAGCAGGGCGCGGCATTGGTGGAGAAGGCGCTGTCAGGGTTTGGTGGCGCGGCCCGTGTCGATGGCTTGAAAAGTCTGAAAGCCACTGTGAAGCACGTGTACAAGAGCGGAAATACAGAGACGATCGGAACCAAGCGAGTGATCTGGTCGTTCCCGCGGCGCGTACGCATTGAGGAGGAATTCAGCACCGCTTATGGTTTCGTCATTGATGGCCAGCAAGGTGCGCAGTTCGCCGGTGCCAAGAATTGGCCCATGGATATGAGCATGCGCGATTTCGGCTGGCGGCAGGCGCTGCGCGAGCCGCTGGCCATGTTGCGAAATCGGGACGCCAAGGGATTCGTCGCGATTGCTCAAGGCAAGGGTGAGGTTGACGGCCAATCCGTCGAGTTGTTGGCCGTGGCACTGGATGGCGCCACTTCGACATGGTCGATCGACGCCAAGTCCGGCCGGATTCTGCAATGTGCATACAACGCCCGCCGAGGTGTCGTTGGTGACGTCGTGGTTAAGTACAGCGACTTTCGCGAAGTCGATGGCCTGACGCTGCCGCATGTATCGGCGATTGCTTTCAACGGCAAACCGGTCGCAAGCCCGGAAGTCCGGCACGATAGTTTCGTCGTCAACGGCGATATCAAACCGGGTGTATTCACCGGCGGCAAATAAAAACCATTCTCAAGGGAGGGGCAACATGAACGTCGTTGACAAAACGTTGGCCACCCAATTGGCGAACATTGAAAAACGCACGGGCAAAAGCCTGGCAGAGCTAGCAAAGATTGTCCGTGCAAGCGGCCTGACCAAGCACGGCGAGTTGCGCGACATGTTGAAGAACGACCTGAAGATGGGTCACGGCGATGCCAACACGGTCGTGCATTACGTGCGTCAGGCCGACGAAGCTAAGGCAGGCGGCACGGCTAGCGGTGACGATCCGCTGGACGCAATCTACTCTGGAGCCAAGGCCGCGCTGCGGCCAATTCACGATAAACTGATGACCGCCATCAACAAGTTCGGCGACTTCGAGATCGCGCCGAAGAAAGCCAATGTCAGTTTGCGGCGCAAGAAACAGTTCGCCCTGATTGGCCCGGCGACCAACACGCGCTTCGAAGTTGGTATCAATATGAAAGGCGTGCCCGCGACCAATCGACTGTTAGCCATGCCGGAAAAAAGCATGTGTCAATACAAGGTCAACCTCACGTCGGCGTCTGAAGTCGATGCCGAACTCATCGCCTGGATTCGCCAGGGATATGACGCGGCTGGTTGAACTACTTCCGAAAAAACACCGCCGCGGCGATCAGTGTTGTTCCGAGCGCGAAGCCCAGGGCGACGGCGATCCAGAAACGAGTCGAGAACTTACGTGGCGGGTCCAGGTAGTCGGGCTGAAACACGGCCTTGTCAACCGATTTCAGGATGGACGCAAACTCGGCGATGGAAATGGTACCACTGATGTTCGGCCCGGCAATCGGGTGTGTCGAATCGTCGGCGGGCCATTCTTCCTCGGGTGCAGGCGTGGCTGCCGTTCCAACCTTCTTCGACCACATAAGTGGTTGCACTTCGGCGAACGGCTTGAGCGCTTCAGCCAATTCACGCGGTGTCTGGTAGCGCTCGGCGGCATTCTTGGCCATCAATTTGTTAACGATGGCCGCGACTCCGGGTTGGATTAACGGCCTCATGATGTCGATAGGCACCGCTTCCTCCGTGGCGTGCCGAGCCAGCTTTTCCATCGGTGTGCCGCCCGGGTACGGCACTTTTCCCGTCAAAACAAAATACATGGTGCAGCCGAGGCTGTACAAATCGGAGCGAATATCGACGCCACGGATATCCTTGGCCTGCTCCGGTGACAAGAAATCCGGCGTGCCCAATACGGCATGTTGATCCGGTTTGAATTCCACGTCGTCATCCGCGGCTGACAATAGTGCCAGGCCAAAATCCACGATCTTCAGTGTGCCGCCGGCCGGCGTGTCGCGACCCATTACCGGTTGCACAAGCAGATTCGATGGCTTCACATCGCGATGCACCATCCCCAATTCGTGTGCGTACTGGAGCCCAAGCGCTGCTTGCCGCATGAATTCGCACGCCTGGCCGACCGGCATCGCGCCGCCTTCGCGCACCAGAGCCGACAGGCTCGGCCCGGCAATGTACTCGAGCACTAGAAACGCCCGGCCATTCACTTCGTTGGCATCATACGCCGTGGCAATGTTGGGATGCGTCAGCCGGGCAGCGGCTCGCACTTCGCGGCGAAATAACTCGCGGGCGCGCAGGGTGCGTGTCACATCAGCAGCCAACACCTTCAGTGCGACTTCGCGCTTCATCGTTGTGTGTTCGGCTTTGTAGACTTTTCCCATGCCGCCCCGGCCGATGAGATCGAGTATGCGATACTGGCCGAGGTAAAAACCGCCGGAATGCCCGGCGAGTAAATGCTGTGCTTGGAAGCGCGTCAATAAGCCGCGATTAACCAAGTGGCGTGCCAAAACCTTGGCGCGCGACAAATCCTGGGGGCCGTCTAGCGCGGCCGACAACTCGGCCGGGTCGATCAGCCCGCTTTCGTCCAATAGCGATAGAAACCGGTCGCGACTGATCTCAGTCGTCGTCGCCACTGCTGTGCCGCCTTCGCGCGAGTGAGAAGCCGGCACTCGTAGAATCAGTGCCGGCGTTCCTATACAGTGTCACGAATGACGATGCAATCACCAAGCCCGCGCGTAATACTGTTCGCGCTTTTTGTTCTGACGAGCGCGTTTGGCTGCGAACGTCGCCCGTCCACCGTGCTGATCGGTCACCTGGCCCCGATGAGCGGCACGGACCGGGAACGTGGGCTGGCGGCCGTGCGCGGCGTCCAACTTGCCGTCGAGACGATTAACGCCGACAAGAATCAATTGGTGGCGGGTTATCGCATTGCGGTTCTCC
>JANNLP010000278.1:0-1734 GCA_031396905.1 Gemmataceae bacterium | reverse complement strand
CAGGCAGTCGGCTTCAATCATGAGCGCAACCGCTGGACATTCCTCGACCCAGCCGTGAAGGCGGACTTTGACGAACTGCGCAAACTGGCCGACGGCGACATCTCGGTCACATCGCGCACGCTGGATGACCGCCACTGGATCGCTGCATTCCTCATGGATAACGGCGCGCTGCGCTACTACCGGTACAACCGCGACAGCAAAAAAGCCACGTTCCTGTTCACCAACCTGAAGAGTCTTGAAGGCTTGGCGCTGTCGAAGATGCACCCGCGTGTCATCAAATCGCGCGACGACATGAATCTGGTCAGCTATCTGACGCTGCCCACAGGAACCGACACCGCGGGCAAAGGCGTGCCAACGAAGCCGGTGCCGATGGTGCTGTTAGTGCACGGCGGTCCGTGGGGGCGCGATCAATGGGGCCTGAACCCGTACCACCAGTTTTACGCCAACCGCGGCTACGCTGTGCTGAGCGTGAACTTTCGCGGCTCGACCGGATTCGGCAAGCAGTTCCTCAACGCTGGCAATAAGGAATGGGCCGGTAAGATGCACGATGACCTGATCGATGCGGTCGAGTGGGCCGTCGCGCAGAAGATTGCCATTGCCGACAAGATTGCCATCGTCGGCGGCAGCTACGGGGGTTACTCCACGCTCGTCGGCCTGACTTTCACGCCGGACACCTTTGCGTGTGGTGTGGATATCGTTGGTCCGTCCAACATCGTCACGCTGCTCACCACGATTCCGCCGTATTGGGCACCGATGGTGCAGATGTTCAAAGATCGCGTTGGCGATCACACCAGCGAAGCCGGCAAACAGTTCCTGGCCCAACGCTCGCCACTGACATTTGTCGAACGGATCCGCAAACCACTGTTAATCGCACAGGGTGCCAACGACCCGCGGGTCAAGCAAAGTGAAGCGGACCAAATCGTCAAGGCGATGCAGGACAAGAAAATCCCGGTGACTTACGTGCTGTTCCCCGACGAAGGCCACGGCTTCCAACGACCGACGAACAGCCTGGCCTTTAACGCCGTTACGGAGGCGTTCCTCGCTAAGCACCTTGGCGGCCGCTTCCAAGCCGTCGGGGATGGCTTTACCAATTCGACCATTACCATCCCGGTCGGCGTCGAAGATGTACCGGGTGTCAAAGAGAAACTGTCCGCGGAAAAGGCGACTAAGTAGAACGCAAATCGTCTCGTCGGATGGACACGGTCGTGAATTCACGCCGTGTCCATCTCCGGCGTGCCAATATCTAACAACCCCCCGTGATCTTCACGAGCTTTGCGCGCCATTGACTGATAGCGATCCCGGATGACGCAAAGTTCTTGCTCCGTCAATTCTTCTAAGTCAAGGAAAGCGTTGTGAGCGCCTTGCATGGCGCGGATCAACTCGTCCAGTTTGAGTTGAATGGCGGCACTATCGCGGTTCTGCGTGTTCTGCACGAGGAAGACCATCAGGAATGTCACAATTGTCGTGCCAGTATTGATCACAAGTTGCCATGTATCGCTGAACCCAAACAGTGGACCCGTGATGCCCCAGACGAGAATGATCAACACTGCCGTCGTGAACGTAACGGGATGTCCGGCGGCATGTGCCGTCCACTGAGCAAGCCTGGAAAATAAGGACTTTTGATAGATCATCGTGGCTTGCCTTTTTTCTATCTTCGCTCGTATCGGCTTCCCGGCAGCCGGCGAACTAGACTGCGTAGCTCCATTTCCATCAGCGTCTTGTTGACTTGCGGGA
>JANNLP010000791.1:0-21753 GCA_031396905.1 Gemmataceae bacterium | reverse complement strand
GGGAATCCGGCTGACAATGTCGGCGCCCTTCGTGGTGTGTTTCTTCATCTCTTCCCATTCCTCAGGAGTCAGCTTGCCGGGCTTGCGCAGGATGGCGTCGTCGATGCCGATCTTGCCGATGTCGTGCAGCGGCGTGCCGATTTCGATGAGGTCCAGGTCCGACTTCTCCAGACCAAGGTGCCTGCCTAGCATCAGGGCATAGTTGGTGACACGCACAGTGTGACCGCCGGTGTATTCGTCCTTCAACTCCACCGCTTGGGCCAGCGTCGTGATCGTATTGCGGAACAAATCGCGTTGTTTACGCAATAACTGGGCGCACTCAATGCCCGCGCTGACGTTGGCGGCCAGTGCGTCGGCCAGATGCAGGTCGTCTTCCGTGAATGCCTTCTGCCAATAGGACCGGTCGACGTGCAAAATACCGAGGCGATGCCGCGGTGTACGCAACAGTACGCACAATACCGAAGCCATCGATCCATCGGCAATGCTCTGAGCGTTAGCCAATTCCGGATCGTCGGACACGCTGCTGCACAACACGCTTTCGCCCTGGCTGAAGCAGCGATTCGCCAGCTTCTGGCTGTAATGGAAGCGCCCGGTGACGGCTTCACCACGGCCTGTGGCCAATGCGCGAATCTTCAGCTTCGCGTCCGGCCCTTCTGCCAGGACGATGGCACCCCGTTGGGCGTCGAGCACCTGCACCGCGTCATTCAGGATCAGGTGCAAAAGCTCGTCTTCGCTTTCGACGTGGACGAGGTGATGCCCGGCTCGAATCATGGCCATCAACTGATCGCCGGGCCGTAAGCCGCGGTTGCGATCAAAGATGAAGCCTTGCAGCAGATCTTCCCACGACGAATTCGCGGTGGCTTCGACGAGAATCTTGTCGAGTTGCGGGTCGCCGCCGCCGGCGTTGTTCTCGGTGGTCTCGACGATCATCGCCACTTTGCCGAACTGCACGATGTCGCGGACGCGGATCGGCTTTTCGCTTTCATTCAGCCGAATGCCGTTGATGTAGGTACCGTTGGTGCTTTCGAGATCCTTCACCACCCAACCTGCGGGCGCGGCAAAGCGAATCTCGGCATGACGCCGACTGACCGAACTGTCATCCAGCACGATCTCCAGCGACGCGAGGCGGCCGGCCCGCAGAGTCGCTTCCGACTCCCAGACCTTGCCTTTCACGTCGTCGCTAATGCCGCGCAGGCGGATGTTTTGCTTCACGACGGGTGCTTCCGATATTGCGTGACTTTGCCGATTCCGCTGCCTTCCCAATCTAGCATTAGTTTCGCGGCCTGTAACGCCGGCCGCCCGTCCGCTTCAACACGAAAGCTGCCCAATGTGCCGGTCGTATCGAACAAAAAAACGGATTTCGCTGAGACGAACTCTACCGACAATCCGGCTTGCCTTCACCACAACATTATATGCAGCAACAAGTTGCGCGACTGAGTACGCAATTGTTCCTGGCCTTACAATGTCCGAGTGACGAGAATCGAAACACGCCGGGAGCCTGCAATCGTGAACCTCTACTCCAAGTTCGCCGCCGCCCAGTCCATGGACGACTTCCTCAAGCAGTATGGCTCAACGCCGGATCGCGGCCGATGGCGCGTCGTGCACGAACAGGTCATGCTGACGGACAACCAGCGACAACTCCTGGCCAAGTTTCGGCGAGAAACTCATGTCTTAGTTCTGGCTGGCGCGTGGTGCGGAGATTGCGTCCGCCAATGCCCGATCTTTGAGCACTTTGCCGCGGCCGCACCGATGCTGAAGATTCGCTACATCGACCGCGACGAGCATGCCGACGCTCAGGCCGAATTGAGCGTCTGCGGCGGCAAGCGCGTTCCAGTCGTCGTGTTCTTCAGCGAAGATGGTCAGGAAGTTTCGCGGTACGGCGACCGAACGCTGTCGGCATATCGCAGCCTCGTCGAACAACAGACCGGCGAAGTCTGCGGCGGTGTCCCCACTAATGGTGCCCTGTTTGCACAAGTCACGCAAGACTGGCTCGAACAATTCGAGCGGGTGCAATGGATCCTGCGCCTGTCGCCACGACTCCGGCAGAAGCATGGGGATTGAACGTGGCAACTAACTTCTCGACGTCCCCGATATAGATGAAACGTTAGACGAGCGGTTACGATGCGAATTGGTACGCCTACAATGATCGCTTCGCTCGACGCCACTACGCACTTGGGAGTTTCGTCGCCATGGCGGCACATGTTCAACAGCCCGCACCGGATTTCAAAGCCAAGGCTGTCATCGGCGGTGAATTCAAAGACATCGAATTGGCCGATTATCGTGGCCAGCACGTCTATCTCTTTTTCTATCCGCTCGATTTCACGCTCGTGTGTCCGACCGAGATCATCGCCTTCAGCGAGCGATCAGACGAGTTCTCACGACGAAATGTGCAACTGCTCGGCGTGTCGGTGGATAGTCATTACACCCACCTCGCTTGGAAGAACACACCACGGGCGCAGGGCGGCCTCGGCGACATATCCTATCCCATGATTTCGGACTTCAATAAACAGATGAGCCGTGACTACGGCGTGTTATTGGAAACGGAAGGCTTCTCCTTGCGCGGATCGTTCCTCATTGATAAAGAAGGCGTGATCCGCCACATTACGATCAACCCGCCGTTGATCGGCCGCAGTGTCGATGAAGCATTGCGGGTCATCGACGCCATACAGTTCTTCGAGAAGAGCGGCGAAGCCTGCCCGTCGGACTGGAAGCCGGGCGGGCCAAGTATCAACCTCGGCGGAAAAGCGGCCGCAAAGGCAAGTAAGTAGCGACTTCAACGCCACGGGTGGTCTCCCTGGCCAAACTTTCTTACATCAGGCGAATAAGCTACACCGCGACTACGTTCAGGAGCACACTCATGATTCGCGCTACGTGCTTGGCTGCCGCAATTATCTTTTTCACGCCAGTGGCTCGTGCCGACGAAGGCTACCAACCGCTGTTTAACGGCAAGGACATGACGGGCTGGAAGCAATTCATGCCGGATAAGAACGTGAAGCCGGAGGCAGTGTGGTCTGTCAAAGACGGCGCCATCGTTTGCGCGGCCGGCAAGAAGCCGGCCGGTTACATCATCACGGAAAAAGAATACGCCAACTACGTACTGAAGCTGCAATGGCGTTTCCCGGCCGACTCCAAAGGCGGAAACTCCGGCGTGCTGCTGCATGTGCAACCGCCGGATGTTGTTTGGCCGAAATCGGTCGAAGCGCAATTGCAGCACGGGCAAGCCGGTGACTTTTGGTTGATCAACGCGAAGTTGGATATCGATCCCGTTCGCAACAATCCCGGCAGCGCGAGGAACTACATCCGCATCGGCGAGACGTGGAAGAAAACCGAACGAAAGAACAAGGATGGCAAAGACATCATGGAAGCGGTGCGCAAGAACGTGGAGAAATCAATCGGTGAATGGAATCAATACGAGATTCACTGCGACGGCAACAACGTCAAGCTCATGGTCAACGGCCAACTCGTCAACGAAGGCAAGAACGGCGAACTCTCGAAAGGCCGGATTGCACTGCAAGCCGAGGGAGCTGATATTCACTTTCGGAATGTCGAAATCAAGGTGAAATAGGTCGATGCCATTCGGAAATGTAAATGGTCCGTCGCATCGAAAAGTCTTGAACCGGTTCGTAGGCTACCTCGGCTGATTCTAACAACAATCCGGCGCGGGAACTCAAGGATGAGCGTTTCACTGGTCACGCCTCAGTTTAGCAAGTCCGTCGATTCCCACGTGCGCCAGCGCGGCTTCGAGTATTTTCGCAATGGGCATGTTCGCCTGATCGGCGGCGACGAGCTGCAATGCTCCGCCGACGTTATGGGCACGGCACGTTACGAAGTTGACATCGCCGTCGATGACTTCAGCAAAGGCCGCGTCTATTGCAACTGCACGTGCCCGTTCGTGGCTGAAAACAATGAACCGTGCAAACATATCTGGGCCACGATTCTCGCCGCCGAGCAAAAGGGTTGGTTGCGTGGCGGCAAAACCAGCCCGCGCGAGTTGGTCATTGATGACTCCCAATTAAGCCGAAGCGAGTTCGGCACGATCGTCGAGTCGCTCATCGGGAACAATCGCCGAAAGAAGAATGTACGCGCAACAGGCAAGCAACAACAATCGAAACGTCCGCCGGTGCCTGCCTGGAAGAAGCAACTGGAGGCGGTGTCTGCACAGGTGGATCGAGATTACGCCAACGATGCAGATGATTGGAATGGCCGGAAAGAGATTCTCTACGTTTTTGATCTCGCGGCTTTGCACGATAATGAACTATTTGTCATGGTCATGCATCGTGAACGCAAGCGCGACGGCATGTGGAGCAAGCCGAAGAACGGCATGCCAAGTCGAGATCAAATAGTCCGGTTGGCTTCCGAGGACGACCGCTATGTGATGACGGCGTTCAACGGCGCTCAAGACAGCTACAGTTATGGCGTCTACGGCGGCTCGCGGTTCGTTCTTCGCCAGGCCCAGCGCGAGTTTTTGTTGCCGCGCATGGCCGCCACTGGGCGCTGCCTGATCAAGGATGCAGCAACCGGTGAGTACCGACCGATCCAATGGGACGGACCGGAGCCGTGGCAATTCCGCGTGGACCTCCGCCGCGATCGCTCCAACAACATCGTTTTGACCGGCCTTTTCGCACGTGGCGCTGAATCGATGCCGATCACGAGACCCCAGTTGGTCTCCCACGCCGGCGTATTTTTTGGTGCCAACAGTTTGTCCGTGTTCGATGACCGTGGCGCTTGGAATTGGCTGGTCTTCTTCCGCCGGATGAACGAGTTGACGGTGCCCGCCGCCGACTTTGATGCGTTTCTCGCCGCCGCGTTTACCAAGTCGGTGTTGCCACCCTGGCAGTTGCCTGATGACCTGGCGTTGAAGGAAACCTACGAAACAGCTCAGCCGGTATTCCAAGTCCGCAAAGCGCAAAGGATGTGGGGATCCCAAGGCGAATTGCAGGGCCTTCTGCGTTTTCGTTACGGTGATCGCCTGATCGATAGCAACAAGAACGGGCGTATGGAGTTTGACGCCGCTCAGCGTAGCGTTCTCCATCGCGACAGTGCGGCGGAAAAAGCCGCGGTGACGCGGTTGCGCGAACTCGGCATCCATCATGATCGCTACGGTTCGACGGAATTTCGCTTACAGGCCAAGCGGTTGCCAGAAATCGTGCGCACACTGGTCAAGGACGGCTGGCAAGTTGAAGCGGAAGGGCAACTTTATCGCACCGCCGGCAAGTTGGACCTGCACGTTCGATCCGGCATCGACTGGTTCGAACTGCACGGCACTGTCGATTTCGATGGAACTGCGGTTGCGCTGCCCAAAATCCTGGAAGCCATCCGCCGGAATCAGACAACCATCGCGCTCGACGATGGCCACGTCGGTATGTTGCCCGAAGCGTGGTTGAAGAAGTACGGTTTGCTGGCCGGCGTCGGCGCGGCGGAAAAAGATCACATCCGGTTCGGTCAATGTCAGGTCGGGTTGCTTGATGCCTTGCTGGCGGCGCAACCGGAAGCGCGGTTTGACGAGACGTTCAACAATGCCCGCGAGCAACTCCGTACCTTCGCCGGCGTCAAAGCAGCCGAGCCGCCAGCGGAGTTTCGCGGCACGCTGCGCCCCTATCAGGGCGACGGCCTCGGCTGGTTGAAGTTCCTGCGCCAATTCGGATTTGGCGGTTGTCTCGCCGACGACATGGGCCTTGGCAAAACCGTGCAAGTGTTGGCGATGCTCACGGAACGTGCGGCGACGCGGTCAAAAGGAGAACCAAGAACCTCATTGGTCGTTGTTCCCAAATCGCTGGTGTTTAATTGGAAGCAGGAGGCGGCACGATTCGCGCCCGAGCTTAAGGTGCTTGATCACACCGGCACGGAACGATCCAAAGATGCCGCCATTGTCACCCAGCACGACCTGGTCTTGACGACTTACGGCACCTTGCGCAACGACGCGGCCTTGCTCAAAGACATCGACTTCGATTACTGCATTCTCGATGAGTCGCAGGCGGTGAAAAACGCTGACACCGAGTCGGCAAAGGCCGTCCGACTCTTGCGCGGTCGTCACCGCCTCGCCATGAGTGGCACGCCCATCGAGAACCACCTCGGCGAGTTGTGGAGCCTGTTTGATTTCCTCAACCCCGGCATGCTCGGTGGCACAGCGGCATTCAAGGCGATCGGCGGTGCCGGGCGCAGCGCTGATCCGGAGTCCCGCAACTTGTTGGCTCAAGCGCTGCGCCCCTTCATCTTGCGCCGCACCAAGGATCAAGTCGCCAAGGATCTGCCGCAGAAGACCGAGAAAACCGTTTATTGCGACCTCGACCCGAAGCAGCGCAAGATTTACGACGAACTGCGCGAGTATTACCGGCAAGCACTGTTGACGCGAGTGGACACGATGGGCTTGGCCAAGTCCAAGATCATGGTTCTTGAGGCGCTTTTGCGCCTGCGTCAGGCGGCGTGCCACCCCGGCCTGTTGGACAAGTTGAAGGCGGACGACTCCAGCGCCAAACTGGATTTGTTGTTGCCGCAATTGCGTGAAGTGTTCGAGGAAGGCCATAAGGCACTGGTCTTTTCTCAGTTCACCAGTTTCTTGAGCATCGTGAAAAAGAAGCTTGATGCCAGCGGCATCCCGTACGAGTATCTCGACGGCAAGACCCGCGACCGTCAAGCGCGGGTTGATTGCTTTCAGACTGACCCAAAGTGTCAACTATTCCTGATCAGCCTGAAAGCCGGCGGACTCGGTTTGAACCTGACGGCTGCGGAATACGTGTTCTTGCTCGACCCGTGGTGGAACCCCGCCGTGGAAGCCCAGGCCATCGACCGCGCCCATCGCATCGGCCAGACGCGGCCGGTGATGGCCTACCGCCTCATCGCGCGGGACACCGTCGAAGAGAAAGTCCTGGCCTTGCAAGCAACCAAACGCGATTTGGCCGACGCCATCATCAACGCCGACAATAGCCTGATACGCGACCTCACCCGCGAGGACCTGCAACTGCTGCTGTCCTAACTTCAATACCGGAAGATTACATCAAACAGCAGCCGGAAGTCCTGCAAGTCGCGCGGGTTCGTCAAGGGAAACTCGGCGGCGATGCCTGCCTGGATGCCCTCGGTGAACTTGTAGCGGAAGCCGGGGGCGATGGTAATGTAATCGCGGCTGCCGACGCCAGTCCCGCCGATGTTAGCAAAGTCACGGCCTTCCTGATCGATGGGGCGAGAGTTGCCGGCGCGGGTGTAGTGGAACCAGTTCAGTTCCAACATGGGATAGAACTTGTGTAGATTGGCCACGTCGTAGTCGATGTGGGCGCTGTTGTAAAGGAAATCGCTGCGCTCGTCGTCGACACGGAACGAGTACCCGAGTGTATCCATGAAATTGAAGGTACCGTAGCTACTGCGTCCAAAGCTCTGGGCCACCGATACATACGGCACCAGCGAGAAGCTGCCGGTGTCCTGAAATACCTTGGACGGGCCGACGGGTATTTGGAAGATCATGCCAACGGCGGCTGCCGTGCCGGCTTCGCAGTTGCGCAGGAACGTGAACTTTGGCCCGAGGTGCAACTCGGCCAGGCCGGAAGCATCGCCCAAGCCGGAACCGTCACCGGGATTGATCGTGACACCGCCAAGCTTGTTCAGCGTGACCGACCAGTGATCGGTGAGTGCGACACGGGCTTGTGTGCCGTAGAAGTACGCGGTGCCGCCGTTGAATACCGGGTTGTTGCCGGGAATGTTCTGATAGAAGAAGATCGGCCGGACTTCGGTCAACGAGCGCGGGTCTTCGAATAGGAACGGGTTGGTGATGGGTGAACTGAACGAGTCCATGCTGTGATCCGACTCGAAGGCATTGCGGCCATCACGGGCGAAGCAACCCTTGAACCACTCACAACAATCACTGGCACGCTCTTTGACGCCGCAGCCGAATCGACTTTCGTTAGTGGCAGACCGCGACGAAAATGACGTGCGCCGCACCGCTTCACCGCGTGTGGATGGTGCCGGCGCATAGTCATAGCTGGGGTAAGGCATGCTCTGCGACGTAAGCTGGCCCTGCGGATAGTGTGATGAAGCCGGATAGTTAGGAACGGGCGGATATGCGTAGGGATATTGCGGGTACGGCGCGTAACCCGCCTGGGGCGTGTATGGTTCGGGCACACCCAACGTCGGCGTGTCGTCCGCTTGTCCGCGCACGCGGCCGGCGACGGCGACTGGTTTGCCAAGTTGAGCGGCAGTGATCGGCGTGCCGAGAGTCGCCGGCACTTGGGCGCTGGCGAGTGTGGCTGTAAAAACTACAACGCCCCAGGCGGTCAATGCGATCCGTCGCATACCCGACCTCCGTGCGGACGCACCGGCATCATGCCGATATGGGTCCGTAGGTTCCGAATCGACCGGACATGAGGCCTTTGTGGCTTCAAACTGGCCCGGCCCGCGATTGCTTCTTCCCGCGCCACCGTATAAGTTGCACAGTCGATGCGTCTTTTCCGCGAGGCCGTTAAAATGCGCCGACTTTACCTGTTAGCCGTCCCTCTGCTGGCACTGACCGTTGTCAGCGTCGCACCTGCCTGGTGGGTCAAAGGCCACGAAACCATCACGGAAGCGGCAGCCACTGTTCTACCCGATGATGTTCCAGCGTTCTTCCGCGCAGCCGGGCGGTCTTTGGCACACTGTGCCGGCGACCCGGACCGATGGAAGAATCCCAAAGCAACGTTTCTCAGGCCTTCGGTCGCGCCGGACCACTTTCTGGACCTGGAAGACCTGGATGGCAACACGCCGCCCAAGACGCGCTACCAGGCCATTGCACTGATGAGTACGCTAAAGCGCGATCCCGAGAAGGTGGGTATGTTGCCGTGGGCCATTATGGAGGGTTACGAACGGCTGATGCTCGCCTTTTACGATTACCGACATGAGCCGAGCAATCCGGCCGTGTCGATGAAGGCAATTGTCTATGGCGGCAATCTCGCCCACTACACCACTGACATCTCTATGCCGTTGCATACCACGCGCGATTACGACGGCAAAAAAGGCGAGGATGGCAAGATGATCCAGAAGGGCATCCACGCCAAAATCGATGCCTATCCGGAAGTCAACAAGTTCATGCCCGAAGAGGTGTGTCGCGGGTTAACGGCGAAGGCCATCGAAGGCGATGTGTTTGAACACGTGATCGCGTTCATCAAGGAATCGCACACGCACATCGAAGAATGCTACCGCCTCGATGCCGCGGGCGCCATCTCCAGCCCGACGGAAGAAAGCCGCAAGTTCATCATGGAACGCTGCCGGGCCGGGGCACAGTTCACCGTGGACATTTGGTACACCGCTTGGCTGCGCAGCGAGAAGCTGCCGCCGCATTATTGAGGAATCAACATGGCACGGAGGTCATTAAACGGGTTGCGGGTGCTCATCACTGGCGCGTCCCAGGGCATTGGCAGATCGATGGCGTTGCAGGCGGCGCAGCGCGGGGCCAGGGTGTTGGCGACCGCGCGCAATGCCGAGTTGTTGCGGACATTGGCTGAAGAAGCCGCGACGGCCGAACTTCCATTGCAAACGCTGGTCGCCGACGTCATTGCCGCCAATGACCGCCAAGCGATGGTGGACACCATGCATCGGCAATTTGGCGGCATGGATGTCCTTGTTAACAATGCCGGCATCGGCGCGACGGGCCATTTCGGCGAAGCGACGGAAGAACGGCTGCGTTCGATTTTCGAGGTGAACTTCTTCGGGCTGGCGGAATTGACGCGGCTGTGTTTGCCGTTGTTGCGTGACGGCAAGACACCCGCGCTGGTCAACATTTCATCCATTGTCGGCAAGCGGGGCTTCCCAGGCCGGAGCGAATACGCGGCCAGCAAGTTTGCCGTGCAGGGGTTGAGCGAGTCGCTGCGCGGTGAGTTGGCTCCGTATGGGATTGACGTCATCGTCATCAATCCCGGCCTGACGCAGACCAACTTCTCGCAGAATATGCTCGAACGCAAGAGCCGGCTGCAAGTCGATCACATGCGCGGGATGTCGGCCGAAACGGCGGCGCGGCTCGCATTGAATGTGATCGAACGTGGCAAGGTCGAAGCGACGTTTACCTGGCAAGGCAAGCTTTTCGTCTTTGCCGGCAAGCACTTCCCGAGGTTAGTTGATTACATCGCCGCCAAGCGCGTCAAGCGGCTTTACGCAAAACCACCTGCGGCATAACTGCCGCCACTCGCGGATTGCGTAACTCATTGACGGCGAGCGCCCATAATGGCAGCGTCGTCACCGGTGCAAAACCCAAATTGCGATACGCCTCGAACAGCAACGGTATCGCCCCGCCCACGACATGGAGCGTGAATGCGATTTGCGTTCGCCGAACGTGTTGATGATCATCACATTTCAAGGCAGCGAATAACAGTGCGGTCACCAACGGCATCGTCAGAACATAATAATGCAAATGACACATCGGGCTGACCAACAGCATCACCACTGTGAGTGCGCCGCCAAAGAGCATTAACTCATTTCCGGCCAGGCGACGGCTGGCGGCGGCCAGAGTGGTTACTGTCAGTGCGATACCGATGAGCCAATGCAGTGCCCGTGTCCTCGGCGATGGCTCGGCCGGGGCGTCGGCGTCGCCCCAATGTTGCCAGGCGTGAAACGTGGCCTGCATCGATTGGTTGTCGGTCCTGAGTACATGGAACATTTCTTTGGCACGGTCGGCTTGGGTGGCGTCGGTCATAGCAGGGTGAAGCATCACGTCAACAAACTTGCGATTATAGCGCCACATTTTGGCCGGTCCCCACGTCATGGCCGGGATGCCAATCAGTAACACGAGCAAACCAAGCGTTAGCCCCGCGAAGCAACGTCGATCACGCCTTACGAGCGGTATCAGAGCTAAGAACGCCGGGATGACTTTCAGCGCGATCGCACCGGCCAGCCACGCACCGGCCAAACGCGACTGACCTCGAATCAAACTGGCGAACATCCCGGCAACCAGCAACAACAATAGTGAGTTAACTTGGCCATGTGACAGGTTGTTTCCGAGCGCCGGCAACGTAAGCAACACGGGCCAAAGGCGCAGCGCCCACCAGTGGCGACGACTGCCGACCAGTTCACCCGTAGATTCAAGCGCCGACGCGAGGAAATGCGTTGCCGCAATTGCGAAGGCGAAACTTAGCGCGAACCAAATGCACACGGAGACCGCGAAGGGAAGATAGCGTCCAGAAACATTAGCCGTAGGCGGCTCGGCGAAGGGCGTCATTGCGACGGCAAAGGGAGGTGGATAACAGTAGTGCAGGCCGCCGTCGTCGGTGATGTCGTAAATGTCGTGGCCGGCACGTACGGCCCAGCCTGCGCGGGCATAGACGCCGAAGTCAGTGTGCCGCCTTTCCATGAAACAGGAGCGGCAAACTACGAGCGCGCCAAACAGCGGCACTACCACGATCAGGATCGCCAACATGGTTTTCTGGCCGCGACTCATCTTGTCGTCGTTAGCCTGTGTCAACATCCCGTATTTCCAAGTCGGCCTAAGTCCTACAGTCTGCACAATCTTCCATCGACCCGTCGGCCGGGCCAAATGCAGGGATTTTCTGATGGAAATGATGCCGAAACGGCTTACGGCACGCCGATGCTCGAAGAATGGCGATGGGGCAAGCGTGGAAACTATCGCCGTGCTGGAAGATTGGGTAAGGCAGCAAAAGACTGACGGCTAGTCAAACGAGGTGCCGGGTGATCGGGACGACGCTGCAACGCATGATCTTCTGGGAACTCGCCCGCGTGTTCCTGTTAGCGTTGGTCGCTTTGTCGGGGTTGTTTCTGCTCGGCGGTGTGGTGCAGGAAGCCTCGCAGCGCGGGCTGACGCCGTCCCAGATCTTCTATGTCGTTCCGCTATTGATCCCCAACACATTGCCGTACACAGTGCCAGCCACCGTGCTTTTCGCTTGTTGCATCGTGTATGGCCGGATGGCTCACGATCACGAGATTACGGCGTTGCGTGCGGCCGGGGTGCACCTGGGTCGCCTGCTGGCACCTGCTGTTGTGTTATCCGTGTTGGTGACGGCGGGGTTAACCTCGTTGCAGCACGACGTGATTCCGCGGACCCGGCAAATGCTGGCTGACCGCGTGCTGCACGACGCGGATGAACTCGTGTGCGGCATGTTGAAGCGGCACGGCTGCCTGAAGTTGCCCGACTATTCAGTCTTTGTCCGCGAGGTTCGCGGCAAGGTGTTCATCGATCCCATCGTCAAGCAGCGATCCAAAGACGGTTACTCGGTGATTGCCCATGCGAAGGAAGCCCGGCTCATCGGCACCGATCTCGTCAACGAAAAGATCAGTATCTTCATGCCCCATTGCACCATCATCGGCGATGATGCCAAAGGCAACGGCTCGGTGCAGAATGAGACTTTTCCGATCGCGTTTCAATCGGGCGCATTGAAAGACACGGCAGTGCGGCCGATGAACATGACGCGGCAACAGATTGCGGCCAAATGGGACGACCTTCGCGCAATTCGTGAACAGCGGCAGGACAAACTTGACGAGATTCACCAGCAATTGGCCGCCGGAAATCCGGAACGCGAATACCTGACGATGCTTCAGCGCGACAACGAGTTCCACATCAAGGAAACGTACCGCGTTGAGCGCGCTCTGAGAGCCGAATCGCATCTTCGCCCGGCGATTGCCCTGGGCGGCTTGTTTTTCGCACTGATGGCTGTTCCGGTGGGCATCCGCTTCCATCGGGCCGACTATCTCAGCACGTTTGTCAGTTGCTTCCTTCCCGTGGTCATGATTTACTATCCGTTGTTGCTGGCCGGTACGAACTTTGCCCGTGAGGGTCGGCTCCCCGCAATCAGCGTCTGGATTGCTGACATCGCGGCGGGAATCGCCGGCACGTACATGTTGCGACGCCTGTTCCGGCGATAGAACAATGGTTCGTCTGTATATAAATGTCAATTCATGGATCAACCACAATCATCATGGTGCAACCGCACTGTGCTCGGCGCGGGCGTTACCAGCTTATTGGCCGACATGAGTTACGAGACGGTCCTCAGCGTTTTGCCCGGCTATTTGAAAAAGTTGGAAGCGGGACCGGCGATTCTCGGCGCGATCGAGGGGTCGGCCGATGCCTTGGCGAGTTTTGTCAAACTCAGTTCCGGCTGGTGGAGCGACCGCATTGATCGCCGAAAGCCGTTCGCGGTCGTCGGCTATGCGCTGACGGCGCTCATGCCGGCGCTGATCGCGCTGGCTGTGAGTTGGCCGCTCATCGCCACCGCGCGCTTACTCGGCTGGTTCGGCAAAGGTTTGCGCGGACCGGCCCGTGACGCCCTGATCACGGCATCGGTACCGGCCGAGCATCGCGGCAAGGCGTTTGGACTTCATCGTGCCGGTGACACGGTCGGTGCCGTCATCGGCCCGTTAATCGGTGCCGAGGTGTTGCAGCGCTTCGGTGCGGGATGGGATTTTCCCGAACGACCGGTATTCTGGTGGGCCGTGGTGCCGGGGCTGCTTTCTGCACTCGCATTCCTTTTTCTTGTCCGTGAAGTGCGCGGAGCCAGGGTTAAGAAGTTCACTTTCGGCGATGCGGTGAAGCGATTGCCGCCACGTTACCGGGGGTTCCTGCGGGCGGTTGGCGTGTTCGGCGCGGGGGACTTCTCGCCATTGTTACTGGTGGCGGCAGCCACCACAGCGCTGGGCGGCACTTTGGCGGCCGGTGTGATTGCCGCGCGGCTGTATGCGCTGCGTAATTTTGCCGCCGCTTTGACGGCGTTCCCCGCAGGGGCTCTAAGCGACCGGTACGGCCGGTTGCCGCTGTTGGCCGGCGGTTACGCATTTGCCGCACTGGTCATGGTCGGCTTCGTCGCGGCGACTCTCACTGGAACGGCATCGCTGCCCGTTTGGATCGGCTTGTTCGCGGCGGCCGGGATGTACATTGCCATCGAAGAATCACTCGAAAGCGCGACGGCGGCCGATCTTGTCGATGAGCCCGCCATTCGGGGTACCGCCTTCGGCGTACTCGGCGCGGTCAACGGTTGCGGCGACTTTGTCTCCAGCACTGTTGTCGGCGGCTTGGCCCTGGCCGCTCCTCATCTTGGCTTCGCCTATGCCGCAGTCATGATGAGTGTCGGTGCGGCGATGATTGCCCGACTCGCGCTGCAACGGCGAACGCTCGGCAATCCGCATGAACCGAACATCGGATCGCCGTGAGTCGTATCGTTGTCTTGTCATATCGAAAGTTCTCAATATCTATCATCGGTGTCGCCACGCTCAATGAAGGGAACATCATGGCCGTGAAAGCCGACGGACTGCAACGTGCTGCCGAGTGCCTGGGCACGCTGGCCCATCACCATCGTCTGCGGATGGTGCAATTGCTGTTGTCGGGTAAACACACAGTTGGCGAGTTGGCCGACGCTTGCGGCGTGCCCAGCCCCGTGGCGTCCGGGCATCTTCGCCTGATGCAGCGCGTCGGCTTGCTCATGCCCGAGCGCGATGGCCGCAATGTGTATTACAAGATCACCGAACCGGCACTGCCCGACATTCTTGCCATTGTGAAGAAGCGATTTACCAAGGGCAAATGACGTTTGCAAAGCCCTTTACCCGGCTCATCACGGCCGGTACCATCAATTCATCCTGCCCGGCCATTTATTGAGGTCGCACCATGCGTCAGTTTTCACTTCGCCGCGCTCGCCGGTTGGAATCGCTGGAATCTCGACTCGTACCGGCGATCATCAACTTCACATTGACGACGGCGACCAGCACGTTGACATTCGGCGGAACAGTTGGCGGTGCGCCGATTCAGGCACAAGGGACAGGCTCGCTGACAACGACGTATTCCGGCACCGGACAAGTCGATGTCGATTTCGTCGGCAACACGATTTTGGCGCTGGCGGCCGGGTCTGTTGCATCGGCCAACATTAGCGGCAATTGGCAGCCGCTCGTCGGCGGCGCGTCGGGCTCCGCACCGGCGGATTACGGCGCGAAAGTGTCCATTCCCATCCTGCCTCCCTTCGTGTTTGCCAATGCGCTGATCGCGGCCCGCAATCTGTCCAGCTCCCTGGATTCGACCACTGTGCCTCTCGCCGGCACCGGCTCGACCCGGACCTTCCCGTCCTCGCAGAACTTCGTCGTGCTCTCGGGCGACGCCGACTACAATGCCGGCTCGCTCGGCACCGGCACGCAACCGCTTGCCGGCAACTCCGCCGTCAACCAGGCGACTACACCAGGCAGCATCACCGACAACGGTGACGGGACTTACAAGTTATTCACGCCGATTGACGTGACCATCAACGACACCGTCAGCGGTCAACCGGCCGTTTACACGATCAAGGGTACGCTCAACGCCACGGCCGTGCTGCCGGTAGTGGACTTGAACGGCGCAGCATCAGGCTTCGATGTGACGTTCACGAGTGGCGGCACCCCAGCAACATTCATCGCACCGGCCGCGACTATTGCGCGGAACCCGGCTGTTAATCTCACCGGCATGACGGTAACGCTGGCCAGTCCGCCGGACGGCGTTAACGAAAGTCTTGCCGTCGATCTAACCGGAACTGGCCTTTCAACTTCCGGGTACGATCCTGTAACGGGGATGTTGAAGATTACCGGCAGTGGCACGCTGGCGACTTATCAATCCGCCTTACGGAAGGTGAATTATACCGATGTGAAATCCAGTCCGACGGCCGGTGCCCGCACAGTGACCGTTATCGTCGATGATGGCACCAACATCAGTTTGGCGCGAACGGCATCGGGTACAGTCGTCGCACCTCCGGCAAAAATTGCCGGCGACATTCAGGTTAACGACGGATCGGCGCAGCGATCGCGCGTGACTTCGTTGCTGGTGACTTTCGATCAGCATGTCACGCTGCCGGGCGCCCCTTCCAGTGCGTTTCAACTCGTGCGTCAGGGCAACGGCCTGGTCGTCGGATTGACAGCAGCTGTCGATGATACCGGGGCGGGCACGGCGGTAACATTGACTTTCACCACCGGTCCTGTGGAGAGTACATCCCTGGCCGATGGCCGATATGCGTTGACCGTGGTCGCCAACAGCGTCAGCGGCGGTAATTTTGACGGCAACGGCAATGGCGCGGCACAGGGCTCGCCACTCGATGATTATGTCGTGATAGGCGATCTTGCCAACAAGCTCTTCCGCCTGTTTGGCGATGTCGACGGCGATGGCACGATTGCGGCCTCGGACTTCATTCAATTCCGGCTGGCTTTTGGTGGAACGTCATTCGCGTTTGACTTCGATGGCGATGGTTCGGTATCAGCCAACGATTTCATTCAATTCCGGCTGCGCTTCGGCGGGTCGGTATGATCGCCGGCCACGTTTCGCGTTGATCCTTCCCGTGACTTCTACAATTGCCTTGTGCGATCATCGCCCGGAGGTATTCATGGCCGGAGTTAACCCGTATATCGTTGCAGCCAAAGTGAAGCGGCCCACCCAGCGCTATTCACTGACCTTTTTGCCGATGAACGTGACGATTCAGGTCGATCCGAAAAACGTGCGGTACGGGCACAACGGCTTGGAAATGTCGGTCCTGGATATTGCCGAGGGCGCGGGCGTGGATATTGACCACGCTTGCGGTGGCGTCTGTGCATGTTCCACCTGCCACGTGCTTGTCAAGCAAGGTATGGAGACGTGCAACGAAGCCACGGACGATGAGTTGGATCAACTCGACAATGCACCGGGACTGGACCTGCAGTCAAGACTGGCCTGTCAATGCGTACCGAATGGCTCTGCTGACGTTGTCGTGGAAGTGCCGAATTGGAATCGCAATCTCGTACGAGAATAACACCTCTGCATGAAGGTCACTTCTCTTCCTTCACCGCTGATCCCGCAACCTTGCCTCTCAGCATCGGCAGCACTCGATCGCGCAGGAAGCCCGGTTGGTAGCCGCCAAAGTGGCCGCCGTCGTGACCAAGCAACTTTTGTTCCGGCGTCCACTGATGCACGCGCAGCTTGGCATACTGCGGATCTTGCGGCACCACAGAGAAACCGAAACGACCTGATGCACGTGACGCATACGGGTCGTCGGGCGTACCCAAAATACGCACCAGCAAGCCAAGCCACACCCAATCCGAATCGCTGACGAAGGCGTCGATGCCTACCCGCGTTGCCGCGAGGGCCGGGCGCAGGTCATAGTGGTCGGATAGCGATGGTGACAACAACACAATTCGATCAATGGTACCCTCGGAAAGTTCTTCAGCGGCAGCCAAAACGACTCCGCTACCGGCACTGTGCCCCACAAGTGTGATGGGCTGGTCCGGAAATCGTTGTCTTTGTTGCCGGCATAACTCGGCCAACATGGCACCGCGCTGGCGCATGTGTTCGGTATCGGTTTGGTCGGCAAAGTTGCGCAGGTAGCCGTGCGACCAGACAAACGTGACGACTTCGAGGCTCAGCCCATCTTCCGCCGCCGTTTGCCGCAATGTGCCGGAGCACGCGCGGAAATCGCCGGCGCCGTCCGCGACAAACACAGCCGGCTTGTTCGACTGCGGCAACCCTGGCAGAGCTACCGGCTCCAAAGTCCTGCAGGCGGGCACGGGGAAAAACAACAGAGTCAATAAGCACAAGCGCATGCGCGCGAAGTCTCCCTAACTATTAGTCGGGGAAACATACCGTTGGGACATGTTCTTTGCAAGACGAGGCCGAATGATCACGGGAACAAGCCGCGGCGGGCCTTTTCGGTGGCGACTTTCTGCACGCCAACGCTCAAGGCGGCGACGCGCATCGGCAGTTTGCGCTCCTTGGCCAGATCGCGCACCTTGTGAAACGCCTTGTGCATCAATGACCCAAGTTGATAATTGACGACTTCTTCACTCCACATGAGTTGTTGAATATCTTGCACCCACTCGAAGTAGCTCACGGTGACGCCGCCGGCGTTGCACAGCACATCCGGGATGATGTACACACCATTTTTCTCCAGGATTTCATCGGCTTCCGGCGTGGTCGGGCCATTCGCGCCCTCGGCCAGCACCTTGCATTTGATCTTGGCCGCATTCTTGTCGTCGATTACCCGTTCCAGGGCGGCCGGTATCAAGACGGTGCACGGAATCGTCAACATCTCATTCGGATCGGTCGGTTCCAAGCCGGGAAAATCGCGCAGCATGGGCGTCACACCTTCGGCGATCGTTCCCATGTGTTTGTTAAGGGCCGTGATGTCAATCCCCTTACCGTTGCGAAACGCGCCGTAGCGATCCGAGATGGCGATAACTTTGACGCCGCGGTCGTACAGTTCTTGCGCGGTCACACTGCCCACGTTGCCAAAGCCTTGAATGATCGCGGTCGCTTCCTTCGGCTCGATGCCAAGTTCCTTGAACGCTTCCATGATGCAAAAAGTCACGCCGCGGCCGGTCGCTTCACGGCGGCCGAGGCAACCGCCGAGTTCGACGGGCTTGCCGGTGACGATCTCCGGGCAGGCGTATCCGACCTTGGTCGAATAGGTGTCCATGATCCACGCCATGGTTTGCTCGTCCGTGCCCATGTCCGGGGCCATTACGTCCTGGCGCGGGCCGATGATGGAGCCAAGTTCTTCGGTGTACCGGCGCGTGAGCCGCTCCTTTTCGCCCCGGCTCAGCACGGCTGGGTCGACGGCGATGCCGCCTTTGCCACCACCGAACGGCAAATTCATGATGCCGCATTTCCAACTCATCCACATGGCCAGCGCTGCGACTTCGCCGAGTTCGACACTTGGATGATAACGCAAGCCACCCTTGGCCGGACCGCTGGTCAGCGAATGTTGCACACGGAAGCCCACGAAGTTCTCGGTCTTGCCCGTATCCATGCGGATGGGCACACTGACGATCAGCGCCCGTTTAGGCTTGCTCAACCGTTCAAGCACTCCTTCGTCGAGATCAAAATGCTTCGCCACCGCATCCAGTTGGCGCAGGGCCATGGCAAAGACCGGCGAGTGCTGATACAGCGGATCGACGCCGATTTTGGCCGGCGCAGTATGAGTTGCGGACACGTAAGCTCCTTCGCGGAAGCGGCAAAATGAAATCGAGGCCCGGGCTGATTAGTGTATAGCCCGGACCCCGGAAACGGCAGTGTAAAATGTGCCGACAACCAACAGATTTCGGTTGCTTATACGCCCACGAAAAGTCCCTGCCGCTCATCGCCATCAAGCCCGAAGGGCAGTGCGAGATTGCTCGGCGTCAACCTGTTACCCACATAGTCAAAGGCGTTAATGCGGCGTTCTCCCGGTGGGAACAACAATGTATCGACATTGACAATTACATTACCCTCGAAGGCATATGCCCGAGGTTCACGGCTCGCAAAGCCGACGTAGATCGAGTGCATGGGATAGAGCGTGGAATCGACGTTTGGATCAGTTGCGATGTTAACGATTCCAACGCGGGCACCCTGGCCCTCGTTGGTACTGTCGGCAAACAGTTCATCCTTGAGTGCCAGTTTTCCGCCGCTATTCGTCGAGAACACTTTGACGTGCGGACCGCCGCCCATGCCGGGGCCGGTGACGACTTCGGCCTTGGTATCGCCGACAAGGTTGCCGGCGGCGACGTAAACGCCGCCACGGAAGCTGGCATCGTAAGCGTAGAATTCATCTATGACCTTGTGGATGTACAAGTAGATGGCAAGCGGATTAGGTGGATTCACGTCGAATACGCGAACGTGCGGTCCGCCGCCCGGTCCCGCCGCGGCGATGACCTCGGCACGGCCGTCACCGTTGACGTCGCCGGTGGCAACGCGGACGCCGCCTCGGAAGCTGGCGTCGAAGGCAAAGAAGTCGCTTTGAAAACGGACGGCATAATAATCGGTCGGGTTTGGTGGTGCTTGGATGAAGAAGACAGGTTCAAGCGCGAACACTTTGACATGTGATCCGCCGCTTTCGCCGGCCCCGACGACGATTTCGTTTTGCGGTGATGCCGGATCCATTTGCCCGACGGCGACAAATGCGCCGCCACGGAACGAGGCATCAAATGCAAAGAACTCTTTCACCAACACGACGTTGCCGAGTAGCAGTTCGGCACCGTTGTAGATTTTGATGTGGGCTCCGCCGCCAAACCCTGGCGCAGTGACAACATCATCAACGTTGTCGCCGGTCACGTCTCCGAGCGCCAGCCGTACGCCGCCTCCGAACCCGGGATACGGCGTGAATGTTTTCAGCAGTTTACTTTCGCGCTGAAAGTAGGACTGTCCTCCACCCGGTGGCGTTATCAAATGGTCCACTGGTGCCGTGTAGACGGCCACGCGGCTGGCACCGCTATCCTCGGCAATGGCCAACAGCTGTGTGCCACTAGGAATGTCGCGGGATTCGAGTCGGGTAAGTGTAAGTGACGAACGATTTCGTTGAATTGTCATGGCCGTGGTTCCATTGATAGCGAGTCTTGGGCCGGTGTAACCTGAACGTAGAACAGCGTCAAGGCCGTTGACTTGCGCGAATCTTCAGCAAATAATGGCCGTTTGCCGCAATTGACAAGCTTACCAGATCACGCTATAGCTTCGCCGTTTCCGGGGAGACTATGTCGATGCGGCGACGGATGTGGACGGCGAGCCTGATGGCGGGATTGGCGGTCGGTTGCGTAACCACGCAGCCGTACGACAATTCTGTCGTCATCGGCGATGCGCCCCCGGACGTCGCCACTAATCCGGCCTATGTGCCGCTCAATGCTCCAGATTACGCCGCCGTATTTGAGACGTGCTTGGATGTTCTTGATGATTATTTCGAGATCGCCCTGGCCAACCGTTACGATGGCCGGATTCGCACGTTCCCGCGAGTAGCACCCGGTCTCGGCCAGCCGTGGCGGCCCGGCTCACCGGATGGCGCGGAACGATTCCTCGTGACACTTCAATCCTACGCTTATGCCTGCGACATCGTGATCCAACCCGGCGAGACCGGCGGCTATCAGGTGTTCGCCACCGTCAACCGTTATCTCGAAGACCTGCCGCGACCGATTCGCGCGACTGCGGGTGCCGCCGCTTTTCGCAGCGACAACTCTGTGGACCGCCGCTTTGAAGTCGTCGATTTAAATCGCCCGGATGCCGGCTGGATACCCAAGGGCCGCGAGCCATATTTGGAGCAAACACTTCTGCGCCGAATCGAGGAGCGACTGGCCCGCCGCAAATAAAAAAGCCCACCCAATTGAATGGGTGGGCTTTTGCATCCATCACTTCTTCAGCGGATGGGCAAATGACCACTCAAGCCCGTATGGGTCGGTGACTTTGCCGTACCGGTCGCCCCAGAACATGTCGTCCGCAGGCATGGACACGGTCGCGCCCGCCGCCACCGCCTTCGCAATGCCCGCATCGCAGTTTGGCACGTCTTGGTGCAGCGTGATGGGCGTGCCGCCGAGCGTTTTGGCCGTTTTGGATTTGCCGCCGCAGAATTCTGGGAAATCATCGCACAGGAACATGCGGCCATCGCCGATCTTCAACTCGGCATGCATGAGCCGGCCATCGTCGTGCGGCATGCGCATGACTTCCGTGGCGTCGAACGCCTTTTTGTAAAACTCGATCGCCTCCACGGCCCCTTTAACGCATAGATGCGGAACGACAGCCATTGCAGATTCTCCCATAAAGACTGATGGTGTTTTGAGCGACGCACCGGCGATAATAGGCACCGCGATTGCGCGCAACAATGTCGGTAGGTGACTAAATACTCGGATTTAGGCACCCATTGCCGTTAAAACCGCATCGCCCACTTCCAGAGTGCCCGCTTTGCCGCCAAGGTCCACGGGCATCGACTTACCGTCGGCCAGAACTTTGTGCACGGCTTTTCGCACGGCAGTCGCACTGGTTTTCAAATCCAAGTGATCAAGCATCAACGCCGATGACAGGATCGCGGCCAGCGGGTTGGCGATGCCTTTTCCGGCAATGTCCGGCGCTGATCCATGCAC